>CAUJJC010000039.1 GCA_963204975.1 Verrucomicrobiota bacterium
CAGGATGTGACGATAGTGCGGCACCCGAAGGCCGATGCCGACGCCTAAATTTGCAAAGGGAGTCGAGTTCATGAAGGAGAGGCGAAATGACGAAATCAGAATGAGGAATGACGAGTGAAACCCGAATCACGAATGCTCGAATGAGAGATCAGGCACCTTTGGTCATTTGGGCTTCGTCATTCCAAGTCCTCCGCCGCCGACTTCGCATCGACGGCGGACGCACTCGGACAACTCGATTACTTCTTCGGCATCGTGTTGCAGCCGCCTTTGCCTTTGCAGGAGTTCTTGCCCTTGCAGCCGTTGTCACCGGACTTGCAACCGCCTTGACCCTTGCAGGCATTGTGGCCCTTGCAGGTGTGCTGGCCTTTGTCGGCCATCTTGAGAATGGCGGTGCCAGCGTCGTTGGTCGGAGCCTTGCCGCTCATGGCGAAGGTGGTTCCGGAGAGAAGGCCCGCGATGGCGGCACCTGCGATCAATGTCTTGTTGCTCATGATGTTGTCTTTGGATGTGTGTTACAGTGAGAGACCGATGCCGCGCTCGCGGCGGGTCGAGGGTGTGAGCTGGCGCGTGGAAGTTTATTCCCGCGCGATGCAAAATTTTCGCGAGCGTGGTGAAGTGGAGAAAACTGACGATGGCGCGCGTTGATGTGTGCCATGTCCATCACGCGTTTTTGTCTTGCTGCTCTCTGCTTGTCGTCGCTCCATGCGGCGGAGCCGATCACCTTGAAGTTGTTCGATACTCCGCCTGCCAAGCCCGAGCCTGTGTCTGAAGCGACTGCGAAATTGATCGCCACGTATGGCAAGCCGAGTCCGGGACATGTCATGGATGTGAGCGATCCAACGATCACGATCTACAAGCCGGAGAAACCGAATGGAACGGCGGTGATCGTGGCTCCGGGCGGTGGCTACATGTTCATGACCTACATCAGCGAGGGCAGCCAGGTGTGCGAGTTTCTCAACACGGTCGGCGTGACCGGTGTGCTGCTGAAGTATCGCGTGCCGACGCGCGATGAGAAGGAGCCCTTCGCGATGCCAGTCGAGGACGCACGACGCGCGATGAGGATTGTGCGCGAGCGTGCGACGGAGTTTGGCATTGATCCGAAGCGCGTGGGTCTGCTCGGCTTCTCAGCGGGTGGTAATTTGCTCGGTCACGCAGCCTGGGATGCAGGCGAGCGACCGGACTTCGGTATCATGATCTATGGTGGAGGCTTCCTCGATGCGCAGGACAAGACGAAGTTCCGTGAGGGCTTTGCGGTTCCGAAGGACGCGCCGCCGATGTTCTTTGCCGTGGCTCACGATGATAAGTCGAACCCCATCGAAGCGACGCGGCTCTACCTTGAATACAAGAAACTGGGCCTGCCTGCGGAGTTGCATGTCTTCACCAAAGGCGGTCACGGCTTTGGCATGAGGAAGATGGGCAATCCCATCAACGAATGGCCGCAGCGCTGCGCGGAGTGGATGGGCGTGATGGGTTGCCTGCCGCACTGATGTCTGTGCTCGAACAGTTTCGTCTCGATGGTCGCCGTGCATTGATCACGGGCGGCAGTCGTGGGCTTGGCCTTGCGATGGCGCGGGCACTTGCGCAGGCAGGAGCTGAGATCATCATCGTTGGCAGCGATGCGGCGCATCTGGAGAAGGCGCGAGCTGAGCTGTCGAACGAAGGACATGTCGTGCATGTGATGCAGGCGGACCTCGGAAAGCCGGAGGAAGCCGAAGCGCTTTGCTCGCGTGTGCTGGAGCAGTTCCCGCGCATTGACATCCTCATCAACAATGTCGGCGGTCGTCGCATCAACACGCCCACGGAAGACCTCGCGCTCGAAGACTGGCAGCGGCTCATCGACTTGAATCTCACCAGTGTTTTCATCTGCACGAAGATGATCGGTGCTTCGATGCTCAAGCATCGTCACGGGCGCATCATCAATGTGGCGTCGATCAATGCCTTCTGGCCAGGTAAGGCGATGCGTGGTCGCAGCTACGAGACCGCGAAGGCGGCGATCACGATGTTCACGAAAGCCGTGGCTGCTGACTGGGCCTCACAAGGCGTGACCGTGAACTGCATCGCACCGGGACCGTTCCTCACGGACGCGAATCGACGCTGGATCGGCGAGCGACCCGAGTTCGAAGGCGAAGTCGCGTCCGCTATCCCGATGGGCAGGTGGGGCCAGCCGCACGAGATCGGTGGCCTCGCCTTGTATCTCGCCAGCGACGCCAGCAGCTTCATGACGGGAAGCGTGATCGTGCTCGATGGCGGCAAGCTGCTGTGGTGAGGCACGATTCTGGCGCGATAACGCTGAATCGCGCCATGGACGCGCCAAAAACTTCTTCGCTTGGCACAAGCGGCTTGAATTGTGTCACTATCGCGCCATAATCGCGCCATGAACGAGGCGCAAATCGAACAAGCCATCGCCAACCGACTCGCCCAGAGCGAGCGCGGCGTGAGCATCGATGAATTGTGCCAGACCTTCGGCGACCAAGTTTCACGTCGCACCTTGCAGCGGCGGCTTGATGCCATGTTCAAGCTCGGGCTGATCGATCGACGCGGCAAGGCGAGGGCTACTCGTTACCACAGCAACACACCCGCTCGCACAGTGACGGTGCCTGCACCTGCTGCCCGGCACTCGCCGATAGTGCCTCAAGTTTCTGCCAACGTGTTGCGTGAAGATACACCCGCGCTTCCTGGTTCCACGCCATCAATCGGACCCGAACTCAGCGCGGAGTCGCGGCAGTTGCGAGACATCATTCGTCAGCCGCAGGGTTTGCGGACTGCTGTGGGTTACGAGCGCAGGTTCCTCGAACGATACATCCCGAACGAGACCAGCTACTTGTCCGAAGGACTGCGCGAACATTTGCACAAGGTGGGGCAGTCTGATGAAATGGCAGCGATGCCGCCGGGCACGTATGCGAGACAGGTGCTGGATCGGTTAGTGATCGACTTGTCATGGAACTCCAGCCGCCTTGAAGGCAGCACCTACTCGCTGTTGGAAACCGATCATCTCATCTCGCTGGGCAAGACCGGCGACGAGGCGCGCTACATGGAAGCGCAGATGATTCTCAACCACAAAGCAGCCATCGAGTTCCTCGTCGAAGCGCCTGAGGAACTCGGCTTCAACCGCTACACGCTGCTCAATCTGCACGCGATCCTCACCGAAGGTCTGCTGAAGAACGCGAAAGCAGAGGGCGCGTTGCGTTCATCGCCCGTGATGATCGGCGGCTCGGTGTTCCATCCGATCAATCAACCTGCGATCATCGAAGAGTGTTTCGATCTCATCTTGAAGAAAGCCGCAGCGATCCGTGATCCGCTGGAGTGCTGCTTCTTCCTCATGGTGCAGATGCCGTATTTGCAGCCGTTCGAGGACGGCAACAAACGCACCTCGCGACTCGCCGCCAACATGCCCCTGATTCAGAAAAACATGGCACCGCTGTCGTTCGTGGATGTGCCCACGCGCGATTACGCCGATGGGGTGCTGGCGGTCTATGAGTTGAATCGTATCGAGCTGCTGCGCGATGTGTTTGCGTGGGCGTATGAGCGCTCAGCGGGCAGGTATGCAGCGATTCGGCAGGAGATTGGTGATCCCGATCCGATTCATCTGCGTTATCGCATGGAGATCAAAGACCGCATTCGCGATGTGGTCGTGAACCGCATGGACAAGCCGATGGCGGCGCGTGCATTGCAGCGTTGGGCGTTGCAGAATGTCACGGCCTCAGATCGGGCGCACTTCATCGAAGTGGTCGAGGAGCGTCTGCTGGCGCTGAACGAAGGCAGCATCGCGCGGGTGCGCGTTCGCCCGTCGGAGTTCGCGGCGTGGTGGCCGATCTGGACGGGCCGACCATGATCACGCGAGTGTGGTCTTGCGGTAGTCGTTGGCCCCAGGGACGAAGAGATCGTCGCGCAGCTTCGTGCCCAGGCCGGAGCCGGTGGGGAGCTGTGCTTTGCCGTTCACGATGACGGGTAGCGTATCGACCAGCTGATCGTAGAACGAACGGATGTGCGCACGCACGGTTTCCTGGAAGACGACGTTGGCTGATGAAGCGGCGAGATGCAGGCCACTGAACAAGGTGAGGGGACCGGTGCAATCGTGGATCGTGGCGGGAATATTGAAGGCCTGTGCCATGTCGATGACGCGGCGTGTCTCGCTGATGCCGCCGTTCCAGGTGGGATCGACCATGCAGTAGTCGCAGGCCTGGGCTTGCAGCACGGCGAGGTATTCTTTGCGACCGAGCAGCATCTCGCTGGCAGCGATGGGCAGACCGGAGCGGCGGCGGAAGTCGGCGAGCGTCGCGGCGTTATCCACGCGCAGCACGTCTTCGAGCCAGAGCGGTTTAATCTCGCGCAGCGCGTCCGCGATGCGCTCGGCGGCGGGAAGCTGGAAGAAGGCATGGCCTTCGATCGCGATGTCCATCTTCATGCCCACGCGCTCGCGAATTTCGCGCAGCGGCTTCATCGCTTCTTCGACATCGGTCCACGAGATGTGCAGGCCACCATTGCGATGCGCGGCGCGATCGAAGGGCCAGAGCTTCATCGCCGTGATGCCTTCGGCGAGCAGTTCCTCAGCGAGATCACCAGCGGCGAAGTGCGAGGCCCAGTTGTCTTGCAGCGGACCTTTGCTGCCGATGTCGCCGTAGCCTGGCCAGCCGGGGTGGCGCGGTGTTGTGGTCGCTCCATTGAGCGCGCCGTAGCTGGGACCGCCGCTGGTGTTATAGACGGGAATCGCGTCGCGCACGGGACCACCAAGCAGACGATACACAGGTTGATTCGTCGCTTGGCCAAGGAGGTCCCAAAGGGCGAGGTCGATGGCGGACAGTGCTCGCATTTCCGCGCCCGGATGACCGAAGGGCGTGCAGCGCTCGTAGAGGAAGCGCCAGTGTGATTCGATCGCCAACGCATCGCCGCCGAGCAGTCGTTCGCCCATCCAATCATGGATCAACGAAGCAATCGCATGCGGCGTATAGTAGGTCTCGCCGCAGCCGATGAGGCCGGCATCCGTGTGGAGGCGGACAAGCAGCAGGTTCGGCATGATGCCGGAGGGAATGACGGTCTCGATAGCGGTAATGCGCATCCCGCTAACACGCACGCAGCAGCGCGTTCCTTATCAACGCCTATTGGATGGTTGAGCTACGTTTGGATACAGCGCCTTGCGGAAATTAACGACGGCATCAGCAATCGAAGTCGTCAGATACTCGCGATAGGATTGTGCGGCGATCAGGCGACCTTCAGTGGCGTTCGTCACGAAGCCGCCTTCGAAGAGGATGCCAGGTTTTGTGCAGCCCGTCAGCACTGTCCAGCGCGCGCGTTTGATACCGCGATCAATCATGGTGCGATCCATCATGCCCTTGGCTGCGAGGGAGCTGAGATTGTGGATCACCATGGCATGCACGGCGGTAGCGAGGGCGATGTTCTCCGAGTCGCGACGGTTGCCCGTAAACGCCGAGCCGTCCGAGCCACGCGCTCCCATGAACGTCGAGGACGTGCCTTGAGGCGACAGTGCCCAGGTTTCGACTCCCGAGGCAGAGGGGCCGCTGCTGTTGAAGTGCAGACTGATGAAAATGCTGCGGGGTGTAGAATTCGCGATCTCCACACGTCCTGGCAGGGAGATAAACTCATCGGTGCTGCGTGTGAGCACCGTCTTGAAACCACGCTGTTTGAGAGCTGCGTTCAACGAAAGTGCCATCTTGAGCGCGAAGTCTTTCTCATAACCGTAGATGCCTTTCGCACCAGAGTCGTGACCTCCATGACCAGCGTCAATGACCACCGTATCGAACGCTTCGGCCGCGTGGATGTGGCTCGGCAGAAGGACAGGATCAATGAGCTTGACGAGGTCGAGCCTGGAAAACAAAGCCTTGCCTTTGGACTCCGCCACGGCGTCGCTGAGAATGAACTTGGTGTTGTTGATCAGCAATTCATAGCTGCCGATGTTCGCTTTCACGATGTAGATCGGCGAGCGCATCCAGACGTGCTTTCCTTCAACCTTGAGAGCGTTGAAACGATAGAAGCGCTGGATCGAATCGGCCGTGATGTAGTCGCGGCCATTGAGCTTTACGATCTCCCACGAACCGTCGCTGTTGGGGAGAGGCGGCGGCGGGGGCAGGTTATCCGTTGCGATTTCGGGTGGAACTTTGTCCTCTGTGGGATTCGAGGGCGTTGTGGCATGGGGCTTTGTCCCCGCTCCAAACGCGGATGAGATGTCGTCGAACTCACCCGCCATCTTACCTTCGCCAGTCGCAGGCCTGTCAGCCTTCGGTTCGGGATTGGCAGCAGCGGCCACAGGCTTTTTTTCATCCTTCATCTCCGCAGGCTTCGTGGGCTCTGCCTTGGCGGTTTCAGGTGATGCAGTGGGTTGGCTGGAGGGCTTGGGAGGAGCGTCTTTGTTCGTCGCTGGCGCAGCAGGTGCCTTTTTCGGTGCGTCCTTGGCGATGGGCTTGGCTGCGGGCTTTGATTTGGGTGATGAAGTGGTGGCAGACTTCAGCTTTGGCTTGGGAGGAGGGGATCCACTCGCAGGCTTTTTGGCGGGCGTCGGTGCGCTCTTGGCCGGTGCCGTTTTCTTGGTTTCTGGCGTCTTCTCTTCGGGCGGTGGGTCTTTCTTGTCCTTGGAAAAGATGTTGGTCATCCGGCTCAAGAAGCCTTTCTTTTTCTCTTCGGTTTCCACCTTCTCGTCAGCGGCGAAGGTAGCTGCCGTCGAGATGAAGGCCAGGAGGCAGAGGAAGGGGACGGCTTTACTCATGCGTGATCGGAGGGGCGCGCATGGTATCCGCTTGTGATCGGATGGCAAATGCCAAGGCATCCCCCCTGTGCTAGATCGGCAGCACCCTTCCATCGGCGCATCCCCACGTGGCCAGTCGTTGATTGGGGCTCTCGTAGCGAGCGCCTCCTGCCCAGGGGGAAAACGCGGGGAGAATCCAGTGCTGCAACGTGGGCTTCGTCTGGAGCTGGTCCTGCACGAGCGCTGGCAGCTTCAGCTTCAATCCCGCCCCATCGTTGATTTGCAAGGCGGGGTGCTCGTGGCCGCAGACGTGGACGAGCGCCGGATGATCCTCCAGCTCGCGCAGCATCCGGCCAAACTTGTGCCCATGATGAAATAACAAGTCGCCAGCCACATACCAACTGACGAACCTTTCCTCGCGTTTCAGGGCCGGGCGGTCGTGATTGCCCTCCACGAGGACGAGTTCCGCCACGCAATCGCGCAGACGATGAACGAACCGCTCGGCCTCCCGCACGGAGCCGCCGCCGTCCATGACATCGCCATTGATGATGAGGGTGCGCGGCTTGTAGTGCTGAAGCAATTCCATCAGGCGCTGCTCGGTGGCCGCCATGCCCCACTGCGGCAGGAGCGCTCCGTGGTTGCGAGCCCGGTTCAACTCGAAGCCATAATGCACATCCGCCACGGCCAGCCAGCCCTGCGCCTCGTGCACGAGCGCCCTCCGGCTGTCCAGCAGACAGCCGTGGCCTACGTTTGCGGTGGCAAAGCGTGACTCGCCATGTAGAGATGCGCCCACGTTTTTACCCTAGCCAGCCTCATGGAACCTCAAGCCCCAACCGAATCCGAACTGCTCCAAGTCCGCCGCGACAAGCTCGAAGCCCTCAAAGCCAAAGGCATCGCCCCGTTCGGAGGCAAGTTCGAGACCACGCACGAGCCGGGCGCGCTGAAGGGACTGGACCCCTTCCCTGAAGCTCTGCCCGTGAAGGTCGGCGGTCGCGTGCTGGCCAAGCGCACGATGGGCAAGGCGATCTTCTTCGACATCGGCGACTACACAGGCCGAATCCAGGTCTATGTGAACAAGAAGGAAGTCGGCGACGAGCCCTTCGACATGCTGGCCGGACTGGTGGACATCGGCGACTGGGTCGGCGTGGAAGGCGAGTCCTTTGTCACGCGCATGGGCGAGAAGTCGATCCTCGCGAAGACACTCACCTTCCTCAGCAAAGGCCTGCGCCCGCTGCCGGACAAGTGGCACGGCATCACGGACCGCGAGCAGATCTATCGTCAGCGCTACCTCGACCTCATCAGCAATGACGCGAGCCGGAACATCTTCATCACGCGCAGCAAGATGATCGCGGAGATCCGTCGCTACCTGCAGGATCGCGGCTTCATGGAAGTCGAGACGCCGATGATGCAAGACGTGGCCGGTGGTGCTGCGGCGCGTCCCTTCGAGACCTATCACAACGCGCTCGACATGCCGCTCTACTTGCGCATCGCGCCGGAGTTGTTCTTGAAGCGCCTGCTCGTGGGCGGCTTCACGAAGATCTTTGAACTCAATCGCAACTTCCGCAACGAAGGCATCTCGCGCCGCCACAATCCCGAGTTCACGATGCTCGAAGCGTATTGGGCTTTCGCTGATTTCAGGCAGATGGCCGACCTGGTGGAAGGCATGATCTGTCACCTCGCGGAGACGTATTGCGGCGGACTGAAGCTGGAGCACAAGAACGCCGAGGGCGAAGTGACCAAGACGATCAACCTCGCGCGTCCATGGCGTCGCGAGAGCTACAAGAACCTGCTCACGGGAGTCGATCCTCAATGGTGGGACTACACGCCGGAGCAACGCAAAGCCCGCGCCAAGGAACTAGGCGTGGAGATCGGCGCGAACTTCGAGGACTACGAGGTCACGCAGCATGTCTTCGAGCGCCTCGTGGAAGCCGTGCAGATGGACCCGCTCTACGTCACGCATTGCCCGAAGCAACTCGTGCCGCTCGCGAAACAGAACGACGAAGACGACAGCGTCGTCGATGTTTATGAACTCGTGATCAACGGCCAGGAAATCAGCCCTGGATATTCCGAGCTGAACGACCCGATCGTGCAGCGCGCTCGCCTGGAAGAACAGGCTGGCGAAGAGATCCAGAAGATCGACGAGGACTTCATCACCGCGCTCGAATACGGCATGCCGCCCGCCGGTGGCATCGGCATCGGCATTGACCGCCTGATCATGATGCTCACCGGTGCCGAGAGCATCCGTGACGTCGTTCTCTTCCCGCAGTTGAAGCGGAAGGATTGATCACTTCTTGGCCTCGATGGCGAAGGGGCGGCTGGTTTCTCCGGGGAACAGGACTTGGGGCCGCCGCTCCATTTGGTCGCCGAGGCAGTTGAGCAGGATCACGGAGCTATTGGCGGCTTGGTGGATCACGATCTGGAAGTCGGCACCTGCGGCCGTGCCTTGCATTTCGGCCAGCAGATGAACCTCTTTGGACTCGGCTTTGAGAGGTTCGTTCGTGGCTCCGTCCATGGGCTTGAAATGGATTGCAGGCAGGTCGGTGGGTTTGGTCGCGAAGAGCAAGCCGATTGCCTTCTTGAGATAGTCCGTCGCGCGTTGTTCGGTTTGCTTTACCTGGTCCGGTGACTGCGTGCGATACCAGTCGGCTTCGACGGGTGGCAGGCTGGTGGGTTGATCAGAGAGGAAAAGCCGTGGATCGACATTGATGCGCAGCGTGTAGCTGTGATCGGGCTGAAACACCGCCTCCACGGTAAGGCTGGGCACGGTGTGGGCACGAGCCATCGTCACGAGACACAGCAAAAACAAGGCAATCCAGCGCATGGCGATCATCATTTCACGATCACTGGCGCAAGCAACTCCTGGGCGCGGATGCGCCACACTTTGTCGTTGCGATGTTTCTTCCGGTCTTCGCCGCCCAGGCAGTAAACCCACTCGCCGTCGGTCGCGAGATGGACCATCGACTTGATCGGGAGAGGCTTGGCGGGCACGAACTTCCCGCTCGTCGCGATGAATACGAATCCTTCTTCGGTGAAGCCGGTCTCGTCGTTCGGGTAGCCGCCAGCGAGGTAGATGTGATGCTCGCTCAAAGGGACCGCAGTGATGCCACGAATGGCGTGGGGCAGAGTGGATCTCGGTTCACTCGCGTCGAGCACATGGACGGTATCGAGGTTCACGACCTGGGTCGCAGGATCAGATCGGGCACCGCCGAACACAAAGACACGCTTCCAAGCGGCAGCCGCCGTGCCCGTGCCGAAGCCGACCTCGCCGAGGTGGGGGCCTTCGCTTACGGTCGCTTTGCCTTCGGATGATATGCTCACGCGGTGCTGGGTGGAGGTGAAGGTCTTGAGGTCGGCAGGATCGGTGCCTCCGCCAGCGATGTAGAGTTGATCACGGAAGGCAGTGCTGCACGAGTAGATGCGACCTTCGGCCAGTTGTCCGACAATCTGAGCTTCACCTTTGGCGTTGACCATGAGGATGTCGCGATGGGCGGCCTTGCCATCGCTGCCACCGGCGATCACGAGCCTGCCTTGAACGACTCCACTGGCGGCGTAACCGCAGGGTTGCGGGAGCTTGCCAATCGTTGTCCACGTATTGCCGTTAGGATCGTAACTCCAGATGACATCGAGCCAGTGCTTGGTGTCGTCGGTCCAGTTGGTGCCACCGGCAACGATGAGCCTGCCATCGACGAAGCCGCACGCGAAACCACCATTGCCAGCAGGCAGCGGTGCGAGCGGTTCCCAGTCGGCACGGGCCAGCGTGGTGGCAAGGATGAGCAGCGAGGCGAGGCGTGTGATCATGGCAAAGGGCGTTTGTCGTCGGGATGGATGGCGCGGTTGTAGTGGTCGATGGCGGGCGTTTGCCAGTCGGGGCGCAGACGAACATCGGCATCGCCCGCGAGTTCGCCGGTGCTGCTGGCGGCGCTTTGATCCGAGGTGCTGCGGATCTCCCACCAGCATTGCCCGGCGTGGTTGTGCTCGTGGTCGATGACAAATCCAGCATCGCGCATGAGCGGTCCGATCCAGCCCATGCAGTGATCGCAGTAGTCGTGAAACTGCACGAGCCCGTTGCGAATGAGGAAGCCCTTCGATGGGCACTGATGCATGTCGATCCGATACACGCCGGGTGCTTCGGTGGCCGCGTAACCAGCGGCTTCATGCTCCAAGGTGTGCCCCCAGTATTCTCGCATTCCATCGAAGCCCTTTTGCAAAATGAGCGCCGTCGCGTGGGTCTGTGACTGGCGATAAATCGCGTTCTCCCAGTAATCGAGCACAAGGTCGTGGCCGCCCTGCTCGCGCAGCCATTCGAAGGTCCACTCGTAGTGTCCGCAGAAGTCGTAGCAGCCGATCATGATTCGAAAGTGAGAGGTGAAGAGGTGGAGACGTGAGACGCACACGAAGCAATCACTTCGAGATCCTGCGGTGGCAGAGCAGCACCGAACCGCTGCGTGCATGAGCCATTGCCTCCCGAGACGCGAGCACACAGGCCTGCGGGTGCGGCGATGGCTTCGCTGACGAAGTAGCAGTGCTGGCAAAATACAGACATGATGTCGCGCTTGTTGTCTCGCAGATGCTTGATGATCGGGCAGGTGCGAACGTGCAGCACCACTTCCGATTCGGTCTGCTCGACTTCAACTTCAGCACCGGGCTCCGCTTTGAAAAAATCGCGCCAGTGCGCGGCGACAGCGCTCAGGCTACTGGCCTTCCAGCGCTCGGCCACGGGTGCGTAGTAGCGAGTGCCGAGGTCCCGCCAGTAGCGCCGCAGACCCTCAGTGCCGATGCGCTGCTCGATGAAGCGGAAGGTGGCGTTGAAGGCGAAGTAAAAATCCGAAGCACCGACGGGTTTCGTGTCAGTGTAGGGAAGGCTGGTGGATTCGGAATTCATCGGCGCGTGGTGACTTAACGCCGCTCGATCAATACTTCACTCGCACGAGATACAAGCCGTCGGCCAGGGCGCACTGGCTGCTTTTTTCTCCAGCCGGATTGTGCAGCAAGTCCGCAAACCACGCCTCGCTGTCACGGTTCCTTGCGACGTGGACGAGGCTGCCGGTGATCATGCGCACCATCTTGTAAAGGAAGCCGCCGCCTTCGATCTCAAAGACCAGCAAGTCACCCTCCTCGGTGACGGAAACACGATGGATGGTGCGGGTGGTCACCTCAGGATCGGTGCGGCGGGCGTGCTCGGGAATGTCGCCGCGGTTGGCACTGAGCCGAACAAAGTTGTGCGTGCCAACAAGCATATCGGCACATCGGCGAAGGGCGGCAATGTCGAGATCGCCATAGACATGCCAGGCACGTCCCACTTCGAACGGGTTCATCACGCCGGGACGCCAGATGCGGTAGCGATAGATTTTCCCCTGGGCGTGGAAGCGCGCATGAAAGTCGGGCGCGGCGAACTCGCAATGAGTCACGCGGATGCTGGCGGGCAGGTTGGCGTTCAGCGCACGCACCCAGTTGTGACAGTCCATGCGCAGGTGCGCAGGCACATCGCAGTGGGCGACCTGGGCGAGCGCGTGAACGCCGCTATCGGTGCGCCCGGAGCCTTCCACGCTGAGCGATTGTCGTGTGATGGTGGTGAGCGCTGCGGAGAGTTTGTCCTGCACTGTCTGGCCGCCGGGCTGGCTTTGCCACCCCAGCCACGGACGTCCGTCATAGGCAATCGTCAGGCGCAGGCGGCGCATGTCGGTAGGCTCAGTCATGACGACGACGCGAGCGCTGGTCCTGCGGGTCTTTCATCCACGGCATCTCGAAGGACTCTTCAGGCAAGAGGTAGCTCTCAGGACCACGCTGAGAGTTCAGGAAATCCTGGAGCACGATGGTGGCGGCGAGCTGATCGACGATCCCTTCCCTGGGATTGATCTCATGGCCCTCGCGCTTCAGCGCACGCTCGGCGGTCTTCGAAGACAGGCGTTCATCGGAGAACTCGATGGGCACCTCATGGTCGAGCGCCTTGCCAAGGAGATCGGCAAACTTCTCCACACGCTCAATCGCGGTGCCCTTCAGGCCGTCCATGCGAATGGGCAGGCCGATCACGATCTTGCCCACATGCTTGGCACGCACAAGACGAGCGATTTCCTGGAGGACATTCGGGCCGTTGTGCAGGGTCTGTAGCGGCGTGGCGACGAGTTCCATCTCATCGCTGAGGGCGAGGCCAATGCGGACAGTGCCGTGATCGATGCCGAGGATGCGAGGCATGAAGTGGTGGGATCAACGGAGTTCTTTGGGCAGGCCATCCACGATCTTCTTGATGCTCTCGGCTTGCGCCTTGGTGGCAATGAGAAGTGCGTCCTGGGTAGCGACGATGATGAGGTCCTCGACGCCGAGCAGGGCGATGCGCTGGCCTGTTTGGCTGAAGACGATGTTGTTCGCAGTGCCATGTTCGGCGAGAGCGCAGTTGTGCTGGTTGCCATGTGCATCGGTCTGGAGATAGCGCCCCACGCTGGTCCAGTTGCCCACGTCATCCCAGTCGAAGGTGGCTTCGATGTTGAGAACGCGGCTGGCTTTTTCCATCAAGGCGTAGTCGATGGAGAGCTTCGGCAGCGTGGGGAACTGCGAGGTCATCGTTGCTGTGAAGTTTGTGCTGTGGCGCAGCTCGCTGATGAATTTCTCCAATGGGGGCGCATGATGGGAGAGTTCGCCGATCACAGCGGGCACGGTCCAGATAAACATGCCTGCGTTCCAGGTGAAATTGCCTTGGGCGAGGAAGGACTCGGCGAGTTCGACGCTTGGCTTTTCACGGAAGCGGGTGACGTCGTAGATGGCCACCTCTTCCTTCACGCCGGGGAATTGATTGCGCTGGCCGCGCTCCACGTAGCCGTAGCTTGGGCAGGGCCAGGTGGGTTTGATGCCAATGGTGACGAGGCCCTGACTGGCCTCGGCGGTCTCGCAGGCGCCCCGGAGCACGCTTTGAAACGCAGCGTGATCATTGATCAGATGATCGGATGGCAGGACCATCATCGTCGCCTGGGGATCGCGTGCGGCGATCCATCCAATGCCGAGCGCAATGGCGGGTGCGGTGTCGCGTTTCTCAGGTTCGGCAAGGATGTTTTCCGCTGGCAGATTGGGCAGCACGGCGCGCACGCCTGCGAGCTGCTGGGCATTGGTGAGGATGACAATGTTCTCCCGAGGCACCACACCTTCGAGACGGTCGATGGTCAATTCGAGCAGGGTTTTGTCTCCGAAGAGCTTGAGCAGTTGTTTGGGTTGGGCATCACGGCTGACAGGCCAAAAACGCTGGCCGCTGCCGCCGGCGAGGATGAGGGCATAACGAGAAGAAGAGGAACTCATGTGGTGTGGTGACTGTGACTGGAAAGCGAGCGCGAGGCAATTTCCACTTTTGGGGGGAGTGACATGGCTTATAGTTCCGTCATGCCTGCTAACGACTCCAACCCCTACGCCCAGTATTCCAATACGATCGCCCCTGCCGCCCTTGGTTGTGCTCTCGGCCTGCTTTTCGGTCGGGGCATGAGCCGCACGTCAGCCAATCTAGCAGCGCTGGCGTTGCTCGCTACGGGTGCGGTGATCGCAGCGCCGACGGTGGTGGACTTGATTCAAGCCGCCGCCAACCGTCCTGGATCGGAGCGTGGTAGTCGCAAGCGCCTGCAAGGCATTCGCGATAGCGGACTGCCTGATAAGGAAGTGGAAGGCTTCTACGTGGATGATCTGCCACTATCGTCGCGCTCCTAGCACTGGACTCGGGAGGAAGGGACAGGTTGCGGAGTGCTCAAACTGCTCCATGTGCTAGCTCGCGCCCATTGAGCGAGCCCACCGCGCCCATGTTTTGTGCTGGATTCGGCGCAAGTTTTCCGGCTCAATCGTTGTTCCCCACATCCAAGACCATGACATCCCTTCGCCTTCTCACCACCCTTGCTCTAGTTTTCACCGTTGCCGATGCCTCTGCGGAGTGGCCGCACTGGCGGGGAGCGAAGTTCGATGGCATCAGCGCTGAGGAAGGTCTCTTGAAGAAGTGGCCCTCCGATGGTCCGAAGCAATTATGGGTGAATCAAGACGTCGGCCTTGGCTACTCAAGCTACGCCATCGTCGGCAACACGCTTTACACCATGGGCTCGCGTGATGTCGTCGAGTATGTCATCGCGGTGGATGTGGCGACGGGGAAGGAGAAGTGGGCGACAGAAGTGGGTGCGCTGCTGACAAATAACTGGGGCAATGGCCCTCGCGCCACGCCCACGGTGGATGGTGACAAGATTTATGCGATGAGCGGCAAAGGAACGCTGATCTGCGTGAACGCGGCGGATGGGAAAGAGGTGTGGCGCGTAACGATGGACAGCCTGGGCGGCAAGGTGCCTGGATGGGGCTACACGGAGTCGCCTCTGGTGGATGGCAATATGGTGGTCTGCACCCCAGGCGGTGGCCAGGGCACCATGGCGGCTTTTGACAAAACGACAGGCAAGAAGGTGTGGCAGAGCAGCGACTGGACCGATCCGGCTCAGTATTCCTCGATCATTCCGGTCGATCACAATGGCGCGCGCCAGTTTATTCAGCTTACCATGCAGAGCATTGCGGGTGTGAACTCCGCAGATGGCAAGGTCTTGTGGAAGTCCGCCTTCCCAGGCAAGACAGCCGTGATTCCTACCCCGATCTTTAGCAACGGAGATGTCTTCGTTGCCGCTGGCTACGGAGTCGGCTGCAAGATGGTGCATGTGGGAGAAGGCAACGAGGTGAAGGACCTCTATTCGAATACCGACATGGTCAATCATCACGGTGGCGTGATCCTTCACGACGGTCATCTCTACGGCTTCTGCGATGGCAAGGGCTGGACCTGCATGGACTTCAAGACCGGTGCGGTGAAGTGGCAGGAGAAAAAGGCACTCAAAAAGGGAGCCATTCATGCCGCTGACGGGAAACTCTACCTCCTCGAAGAAGACTCAGGCACGGTCGTGCTCATTGATGCGTCGCCAAAGGGCTGGGATGAGCATGGTCGTTTCACGATTTCACCCCAGACCACTCAGCGCTCAAAGAGCGGCAAGGTCTGGACGCACCCCGTTGTTAGTGGCGGCAAGCTGTTCCTGCGTGATCAAGAACTGCTCCTCGCCTACGACGTGAGCGGCAAGAAGTAGCCGCTATTCGCCGAGCGGGCGGACGGCTGGCACCACTCGCTTGAGCGCTTTCCAGATAGAGTTATCCATCGGGTGACCGTGGAAAAAAATGCGGCCCTGCTGGGTGATGAGAACCGCACGCGGCAGGCTGGTGATTTCCATCTGGCGGACGAGGATACGTTGGTTCGTTTCGACGAGGCATGGAAGTGTGAGCTTCTTCTCGACGCGAACCTTCTCGGTGGCTTCCTCGGCACCGGTTGCACCTGCATTCACGGCTGCCACGGCAATGTTGCTGCCCAGGAGGTGGCGATAAAGTTTCTCGGCGGAGTCCAGGGCCTGGATGCTGGCTTCGATATTGGACGACCAGAACACGAGGAGCAGCGCCTTCTTTGAACCGATCAGGGTGCCGAGGGTGGTCTCTTCAGCTCCGGATTCGATCAGGGGAGTTGAAAAGTCGATCACCCATTGATCCATCTTCTGCTGGAGCTGGAACTTCTCAATTGCCTGGCCAAACAGCTCTGCCTGCTGCGGGAAATTCCACATCGCTTCCGAGATATGCTCGCGGAACTGATCCTGATTGCGCTGCTCCATCGCGACAAGGGCTTCGACGTAGTTCATCAGCCCCCGCCATTGATCCACGTTGCTGATGCCTGCCAGCGAAGCCTGAGTTTCGAACTTCTGCGCGATGGCTTCCAGGTCGGGCAGCAACGCCTTCAAGTAAGCAACATCCTGAGTTTTGATGCCGAAAAGCATCTTGGCTTCAGCAATTCGCTGGCTGCTCACACCGGCCTTTCGCGCTGTGACGGATGCCACTTCGAGCTGCTCTGTGGAGCGTGCGTTGCTCAGCAATTCCATGGCTTCATCTGCGGTTGCGGCGCGAGTGATGGGGGAAGAGACGAGAACGACGAGCAATGAGAGAAGACGGAGGGGGCGAAGCATGATCGGCGCTAATAACGTTCAAGGCGCTGCCTTGTCCACGATAGCTTTCCAACTTGCTCCTACGATCAATCACCGGAATCGGGAAAGAGCTTGTCGCTGCTGTTGTGCTTCCCACAGTGCGGACAAAATCTCCTCCATCACCCATGATTCGTTTTCAATTCTTTGGCTTTCCTGTCGAGGTGCATTGGCACTTCTGGTTGATGGCTGCCATCTTCAGCGGCGTGGGCAATATGGAAGGCACGGATGGGCTCCTTCTGCTGGTGATCTCCATCGCGATCATTTTTGTCTCGATCCTGATCCATGAACTGGGGCATGCGCTTGCGATGCGGAAATTCCACGACCCGCGCGTAGCTATCACGCTGTATTCGTTTGGCGGGTTCGCTCAGGGCAGCCTCCGTCAGCCACGGATGAGCAGTCTGATCATCAGCGCGGCCGGGCCTGCGTTCAGCCTGGCGCTGGGCGTTCTCGGCTGGCTCGTGGACCGCGCCTTTCCGGTCAATCACTGGCTGGCGATGGAGGCGGTGGCTCTCTGGCTGTGGGTGAATTTCGGCTGGACGGTGATCAATCTGCTGCCGGTCCTGCCCCTGGATGGCGGGCGCATCATGGAGGCTGCGCTCGGGCCTTCGCGGCTGCGTGCGACGCTGATCATTAGCATGGTCGCTGCCGCTGGCGTGGCCGCGCTCGCAGTGTCGATGGGCCTCTGGTTTACCGTGATCTTCTTCGCCATGATGGCCGTGCAAAGCTGGCAACAACTCAACAACCAAGCGCCCGCCGACTGGATGCGCCCGTAACTTTTCCCCCCACCTCACCATGACCCCTGGACTCGACGACCTCCTCACCGTGCTGCGCTTCCCCAGCGTCTCCACCGACCCCAAGCACAAGCCCGACGTGCGCGCCAATGCCGACTGGCTCGTTAACAAGTTCCACGCCATCGGCTTGAAGCCGGAGTTGCACGAAACGCCCGGGCATCCCATCGTCATCGCGCGCAACGAGCACAAGCCCGGCCGCCGCACCGTGATGATCTACGGCCACTACGACGTGCAGCCGGCCGACCCGCTCAACGAGTGGAAGACGCCCGCCTTCGAGCCCACGATCCGGGATGGCCGCATCTACTGCCGTGGTTCCACAGACAACAAAGGCCAGCACATGGCGCACCTGCACGGCGTCGAGGAAGCCCTGGCCGCTGGCGAGGAATTGCCCGTGAACCTCATCTTCCTCATCGAGGGCGAAGAAGAGATCGGCAGCCCGAATTTAAAGCCCTTCCTCGAAGCCCATCGCGAAGAGTTGAAGTGCGACCTCGTCGCCATCTCCGACACCGGCATGGTCAAGGAAGGCGTTGGCACCTTCACGTATGGACTGCGCGGCATCGCTTGCATGGAAGTGAAGCTCCATGGTCCCAGCATCGACCTGCACAGCGGCATCTTTGGCGGCGCTGTGATGAACCCCAACACCGCCATCGCGCGCCTCGCTGCCACCTTGCACCACGACGACGGACGCATCGCCATCGAG
The DNA here is from genome assembly GCA_963204975.1 of Verrucomicrobiota bacterium. GTDB lineage: Bacteria > Verrucomicrobiota > Verrucomicrobiia > Verrucomicrobiales > Verrucomicrobiaceae > JAEUHN01. The sequence continues at coordinate 18,199 of CAUJJC010000039.1, forward strand.
GGCTTCTACGATGACGTGCTTCCGCTCCAAACGTGGGAACGCGAGGCCTGGCAGGGGCTTGGCGAGACCAATCACGAAACCCAGCCGCTCACCGGTGCGCCTGCGCTTTGGGGCGAGGCTGGCTATAGCGAACTGGAGCAACGCTGGGCACGTCCCACCGCCGAGATCAACGGCATCGGCGGCGGCTGGCAAGGCGCGGGATCGAAGACCGTCATCCCTCGCGAGGCAATGATGAAGCTCTCCTTCCGCCTCGTGCCCAATCAGCAGCCCGAGAAGATCCTCGCTCAAGTCGAAGCCCATCTTCGTAAGCACTGCCCGCCCGGCGTCCGCCTGGAGATCATCCCCGGCCACAGCGGCATGCCGTATGTGATGGATCCGCATTCCGAGTTCGGTCAGGCCGCTCAACGCGCGCTCAAAGTCGCCTTCGGTGACGAGCATCCCATCGCCCTGATTCGTGAAGGCGGCAGCATCCCCATCGTGCAGGCCTTCAAGGATGTGCTCGGCGTGGAAACGCTGCTCCTCGGCCTCGCGCTACCCGATTGCCAGGCCCACGCGCCGAACGAGAACTACCCGGTGTCCAGCTTCGTGGCAGGCGTGAAGCTGAACAAAGCGCTGCTTCGCGAGCTGGCCTAAACGCGACCACCGCTCAGCGACGAAGGCATAAAAAAGCCGGAGCCCCAGGCTCCGGCTTCTTCATAATCGGGTTGCGAGATTACTTGCTGTTCTCGGCGAACTGCGCGTCGAAGATGATCTTCGAAGGCGGGAAATCCTTGGCCTTCACATAGGCGCAGGACTCGGTGGCACCGTGTTCGCGGTCCATGCCGCCGTCTTCCCATTCAACGCTGAGAGGACCGCCGTAGTTGATGTCGTTCAGCGCGCGGATGATCTTCTCGAAGTTGATGTTCCCACGGCCCACGGACTTGAAGTCCCAGTAGCGCTCGGGCTTGTGGAAATCGACGTGACCACCGAACACGCCGGCGTCGTGACCGAGATCCCAGGCGACGTCCTTCATGTGGACGTGGAAGATGCGGTCTTTGAATTCATAGATGAACTTCACATAATCGACACCCTGGTAGCCGAAGTGCGAGGGGTCGTAGTTGAAGCCGAAGGCCGGATGGTAATCGACGGCTTCCAGTGCACGACGAGCGGAGCTGATGTCGAACGCGATCTCGGTCGGATGCACTTCCAGCGCATACTTGACGCCCAGCTTCTGATACTCATCGAAGATCGGCGTGAAGCGCTTCGCGAAGTCCTTGTAACCGGCTTCGATCTGACCGGGAAGGTTCGGTGGGAAGCTGTAAACGAGGTGCCAGATGCTGCTGCCCGTGAAGCCGTTCACGACGCTGACGCCGAAACGCTTCGCCGCGTGCGCGGTCTTGATCAACTCCTCGGCGGCACGCTGGCGCACGCCTTCGGGTTCGCCATCGCCATAGATGTAGTCGGGCAGGATCTGCTTGTGGCGCGGATCAATGTTGTCGCACACGGCCTGGCCGACGAGGTGGGTGGAAATCGCATGGCACTGCAGGCCAGCGGCTTTCAGCTTGGCGCGCTTGGCATCGCAGTAGGCCTGGTCAGCATTGGGCACTTCGAAGTGATCGCCCCAGCAGGCCAGTTCGACGCCGTCGTAGCCGAAGCTCTTGGCTTTTTGCAGCATGGTATCCAGAGGCAAATCTGCCCACTGGCCGGTAAAGAGGGTGACTGGACGGCCCATCGTTTTTGTTTTGGTTAGGAGTTACGGAAAGGCCGCGATTGTGGCGCAGGCGTGCCGAGTTTGGCAAACAGATTTCAAGCGTGTTTCCACGCGATCACGCTGAGGATCAGCACCAGCGGTAGGTAGGCCAGCGTGCAGAAGAAGAGCTTTCGTGCGTGAGAGCGCTCGCGATGCACGCGGAACTTCCACGCCAGCCAGCAGAGCCAGCCTGCAAGCGGCAGGGCAGGCGCCAGGAACCACGCATGGGCCACACCTTCATAGACGGGATAGAACATCAAAAGCAACGTCGCCACGGCATACAGCAGTGCGTGAAAGCTAGTGCGCGCGCCATGCTCATCATCGTTTGCGAGCATCACGAACCCGCCCTGGCGATACTGGTCGCGATACATCCAGTTGATCGCCAGGAAGTGCGGCAACTGCCAGAGGAAGAGCAGCATGAAGAGGTAGATCGCGCCGGGCTCGATGAGGAGCTGCCAGCGGAAGTAAGGCGAGTCCACGGGCGAGGCTCCCGCCGCACCGGCCCAGCCGATGAGCGGTGGCAGCGCGCCGGAGACGGCACCCACGAGGGTGTTGGTATCGCTTTGCTGCTTGAGCGGCGTGTAGATGAACAAATACACCGCCAGCGTGGCCGCCGTGAGCGCAGCGGACTCCACATTGACCATGTGAACGAGGTGGATGAGTGCCATTGCACTCAGCATCCAGCCGATGGCAAAGGCGGCCCCTGGGGCGATGCGTCCCGCCGGGAGCGGTCGATCCGCCGTGCGCGTCATGCGCGAGTCTGGGCCGATCTCCATCAATTGATTGAATACGCCTGCGCCGAAGGCCGCCAGGGTGCTGCCGATGATGGTGTGAATGAGCAGGCCCCATTGAATGCCGTGGCTGCTCTTCAGCCAGAAGCCCACGAAGGTCGTGACGATCACCAGGAAGCTCAGGCGGAATTTCGTCAGCGTGAGCAGATCGCTCATCGTCGTGTGCTGGGTGGCTGCGGGTGTCGGGTCAGACATCGGGGTGGCGAAGGTGTCACGGCGCACCCGTGGTGCAAGCCGGTAAAAACTTCATCCCACGTTCTGACAGTGGTAGGATTGCGGTGTCTGTTATCGTCTCTCTCACCATGAAGTCCCTCCTTCTCAGCGCGTCGCTCCTTGTTGGCACCCTTGCTTCTGCCGCTGATCCGGCACCGCCAGCCGCACCCGCGAAGCCTGCGGTCCCGGCGAAGCCCGCACCTCCGCCCAAGCCCTCGGCCTATGATGATCCGGCCAAGACGGACGAGGACTTCCCCCTCCAAGGCGAGTATGTGGGCAAGATGCGTGATGCTGCCTTCGCCTTCCAAGTCGTCGCGCGAGGCAAGGGCACCTTTGATGCCGTGCTTTGCCCCGGTGGTCTGCCGGGCGCGGGCTGGACGCGTCAGCCTGCGCATCGCCAGATCGTTTCTGGCAAGCGCACGGGCGAAGGCGCGGATGCCCCGGTTCGCTTCTCCAGCAATGGGTGGATTGGCTTGCTCAAGGGGAACACGCTGGAACTCACCGACTTCAAAGGCTCAGCCATCGGCTTGCTCGAACGCGTGGAGCGCAAGAGCGATACGCTCGGAGCCAAGCCCCCCGAAGGAGCCATCGTGCTCTTCGATGGCACCTCCCTCGCCGCCTTCAAGGAGGGAGCAAAGATGACTCCCGATGGTCTCCTCATGCAGGGCTGCACCACCAAGGAAGCCTTTGGCGACTGCCAGATTCACATCGAATTCCGCCTGCCCTACATGCCCGAGGCCAAAGGTCAGGCCAGGGGCAATAGCGGCCTCTATCTCGCCAGTCGCTACGAGGTGCAGATGCTCGACAGCTTCGGGCTCAATGGCGACAACAACGAGTGCGGAGGCATCTACACCGTGGCCAAGCCGCAGGTGAACATGTGCCTGCCTCCCCTCACCTGGCAGACCTACGACATCGACTTCAAGGCCCCGCTCTTCGACGATCAGGGCATGAAAACCGCCGATGCCGAAATCACGGTGAAGCACAACGGCGTGGTGATTCATGACAAGGTGACGATCCCCAAGCCTACCACCGCCGCGCCCGTCAGCACCGATGGCAAGCTGGGCACCCTCTACCTCCAGGACCACGGCAACCCCATGCGCTACCGGAACATCTGGCTGGTGAAAAAGTAGGCTGGGCCACCCAGCTTTAGCGGTTTACGCGCCGCGTGGGTGCTCTACACTCCGCCCCGCTTTTTATGGCCACCTCAGACCTTCGTATCCTTGTCACCGGCGGTGCCGGCTTCATCGGTTCCAATCTCGTCCACTATCTCCTCGGTCCTGCGGGAGCGGAGCGTGGCGTGACCATCTCGAAGGTCGTTAATTACGACAAGCTCACCTACGCGGGCAATCTCTCCAACCTCACCGCACTCAAGGACGATCCGCGCCACGTCTTCGTTCAGGGCGACATCCTCGACGGAGCGCTCTTCGCCAGCCTGCTCCGCGAGCACAAGATCAACGCCGTGATGCACCTCGCTGCCGAGAGCCACGTCGATCGCAGCATTGATGGTCCCGAGGACTTCATCATGACCAACTTCGTGGGCACCTTCCGCCTGCTCGAGGCTGCCCGCAGCTATGCCAAGGAGTGCCCCGGCTTCCGCTTCCTGCATGTGAGCACCGATGAAGTCTTCGGTTCCCTCAGCGCCACCGATCCCGCCTTCTGCGAGACCACGCCCTACCAGCCGAACAGCCCCTATTCCGCCAGCAAGGCCGGCAGTGACCACCTTGCCCGCGCCTACATCCACACCTACGGCCTCGACCTCGTCACCACCAACTGCTCGAACAACTACGGCCCGTATCAGTTCCCCGAGAAGCTCATGCCCCTCATGATCAACAAGGTCATCCGTGGCGAAAAGCTGCCCGTCTATGGCGACGGCACCAACGTCCGCGACTGGCTCTACGTGGAAGATCACGCCCGCGGCCTCTTCCTCGCCCTCGTCAAAGGCCAGACCGGCGAGACCTACAATATCGGTGGCAAGTGCGAGATGAAGAACATCGACGTGGTCCACGCCATCATCGCCGCCGTGAACGCCGAGCGCCCCGAGCTGAAGCGCACCCCCGAGGACCTCATCACCTTCGTCAAAGACCGCCCCGGCCACGACCGCCGCTACGCCATCGACTGCTCCAAGATCGAACGCGAACTCGGCTGGGCTCCGCTGGAAACCTTCGCCTCAGGTCTGCAACGCACCGTTCGCTGGTATCTCGACAACGCCCAATGGATGGCTGACATCCAGAGCGGCAAGTATCAGCTCGAACGCCTCGGTGCCTCGGTCTAGTAATCCCGCGCCAACAAATACCCGGCCATCTGGCGCAGGCGTTCGGCTTGATCGCCGAAGATGGAGAGCGCGTTCATCGCTTCGGTCGTGAGGCGATGGGCTTCGGCGCGGGAGGCATCCAGGCCGAGCAGCGCAGGGTAGGTGCTCTTCTCGCTGGCCAAGTCTTTGCCCGCGCTCTTGCCGAGTTTCTCGGTCGTCTGCGTGACGTCGAGGATGTCGTCGATGATCTGGAACGCGAGGCCGGTGTTCCAGCCGAAGGCGTGTAGCGCAGCGATTTGTTCGGTGGATGCGCCAGCGCTCATGCCGCCCAGCTTGATCGAGGTGGTGAGCAGCGCTGCGGTCTTGCTTTCATGCACGTAGCGCAGGTCGGCCAGCGGGAGCTTTTTGCCTTCGCCTTCGAGGTCCATCACTTGGCCACCGATGAGATGCAGACTGCCGGACGTGACCGCGAGTTCGCGCACGTAGTCGCCGACATTGAATTGCGCATTGCCCGGCACCTCGGCCAGGAGTTGGAACGCGAGCGCCTGGAGCGCATCGCCAGCCAGCACGGCCACGCCTTCGCCATAGACCTTGTGGCAGGTGGGCACGCCACGGCGGAAGTCGTCGTCGTCCATGCACGGCAGGTCGTCGTGGATCAGCGTGTAAGTGTGCAGGCACTCGACCGCGCACGCGGCGGGCATCGCCGTGTCGATCGACCCACCGCAGGCCTCCGCCGCAGCGAGGCAGAGGATCGGACGCAGGCGCTTGCCTCCAGCAAAAATGCTGTGCCGCATCGCCTTGTGAATCGTGGGCGGCGAGGTTTCTTCGCTCGGGATGAAGCGGTTCAACGCAGCATCAACGAGGGCGCTGCGGTCGGTGAGGTAGGTCTTCAGGTCGGACATGGGAGCGCGCTCCATAAAACGGAAACGTGAATCCCGAAACTTGAAACCTGCGCCTTCACGGCCCACTGCTGCGGCATGTCTGAAGAACTGAAACTCCTGGGCCGCTCCGAGCATCGTCTGCCATCGTCACCCGATGATGCGAAGCTGGAGACCTTCCCCAATCGCACGCCGGGCCGGAACTATCGCATCCACCTCAGCGCGCCCGAGTTCAGCTCCATCTGCCCCGTGACCGGCCAGCCCGACAGCGCGCACCTGGAGATTCTCTACATCCCCGACGAGCGCTGCGTCGAGACCAAGTCGCTAAAGTTTTACCTCGCCAGCTACCGCAACCACGCCGCCTTCAACGAAGCGATCGTGAACCGCATCCTCGATGACATGGTCAAGGCGTGTGCCCCGAAGCAAGCCGTCGTGCGCGGCCAGTTCGGTGCCCGCGGCGGCATCCAGCTCACCTGCGAGGCGCGCCATCCCGATGTGGACGAGGTGCTGCGGTTGCCGGAGGCGTCGTAGCACAGCGCAGGGGAGAACTTTCCTGTCGGGCGAAGCGGTGATCTTGTCGGGCGAAGCGGTGATCCCGTCGGGAGAAGGGGTCATTCAGCCCTCTTGCGAAGCCCGCCATCCCGATGTGGATGAGGTGCTGCGGTTGCCGGAGGCGTGAGGTTTTCTCGAAGCCCGTTGGGCTTCTGTCTTGCAGTCGAGGGTTGCGCGAGGAACGAAGCGCTACCCTGGGAATCGATTCGAGAGATGTTCATC
>CAUJJC010000040.1 GCA_963204975.1 Verrucomicrobiota bacterium
CCATCAAAGACTTGTCCCACGCCGGGCTTCGCCGTGAGGGTGTAGGGGAAGTTCACCTTGTAAGTGGCTGCCGCGATCGGCAGAGGCACGGTGCCCGTGCCGTCGATCACAACCGTGAGTGGACGCAGGACGTGGTAGTAAAAGGTGCGAGTGACGATGAGGCTCTCGTTGTTGCGCGTGTCGATGCTCTTGGCGGTGATCGTGTTGAGCCCAGGCACAGGAGTGATCGGCGCAGTGAAGGTGGCGGTCGCACCCGTGGCTGAGAGGGTGGTGGTCGCGTCGGCGAAACTCCCACCATTGAGCGCAACCTGCACTTTGAGCACGCCTTTGTTGTCCGAGGCCGAGCCAGTGACATTGACCACCGGACTTTCCGCCACGCCAGCACCCGACGCAGGCGTGCTGATGACGACCGCAGGCTTGGTGGTGTCGATGGTATCCACGATGCGGACCGTCGTTGTCGCAGGGGTGCTCAAAGCGATGCCGCCCTGGGGATCGCTGAGCGTGAGGGTGAAGGCTTCGTTGGCCTCCGCAAGCGCGTCCAAGGTGATGGGCACCGAGACGTTCTTCGAACCCTCGCCATCCGCGAACTCCACCAGGAGATTGGAGACCGCACCGAAGTCCGCCGCCGACGCGGTGCCGATGGTCGATTTGACACGCACGCTCACTGCGCCCGAAGTGTCGCCTGTGCGAATGATCGGCACGTTGATCGAACCAGCTTCTTCATTCACCAGCGCCAGGCTGTTCTGAAACGCGACGCCTGGAGTGCCCGTGCCAGTGAGTTGAATGGTGAAGGGGTTGTTGTGGGGATCATTGCTCGTGATCACGAGTGACGCTATGCGTGTGCCAGTGAGTGAGGGTTTGAATGTGATTGTGAGTGTTGTGGTCTTGCCAACGGCGACCGATGTGGCGGCGAGGCTCGTCACGGCATAATCGGAGGCCGCGCTGCCCGCTATACTGACGGCCACATTCGAGAGGGTGGTGAGGCCGTTGTTTCGCAAGGTGAAAACCAGTGCCTTGCTCGATTGAGCCGGGGCTGATCCGAAATTTATCGTGCTCGTCATGTTGGTTAGTTGGGTGCTGGCAGGTTGTTCGACGATCAGGCGGGGAACCAATTGAATGCCTGAGGCAATGCGATTGTTGCTAGTGTCCGCCACATAGAGGTTACCGGCAGGTGAGGCAGCGATCCCCGAGGGAAGCGCGAAGATCGCGGCTGAGCCCGTGCCATCCTGGTGGCTCGCTACGCCTGGACTGCCTCCGATCGTGGTGACTTCGCCAGCAAGTGTCACCTTTCGGATGGTGTGGTTGTTGCTGTCGGTGACGAAAAGATTGCCGTCGGCATCCAGGGTCAGAGCTGTGGGGCGATTGAAGCGAGCAGAACTGCCGATGCCATCGGTGCTTCCGGTGGAGCCTGCACTACCAGCGAGCGTAGTGACACTGCCGTCGCTCGCGATCTGCCGGATCGTGTGGTTTCCCGTGTCAGCAACGAAGATCACTCCGGTCACTTTGTTCACGACGATGCCACGAGGGCTTCGGAAGGTGGCGGCGGTCCCGATTCCATCCGCTGAACCACTTGTGGATTCTGTTCCTGCAAAGGTGGAAGCCGTGCCGTCAGATGTGATTTTGCGGATCAAATGATTGCCCTCGTCGGCGACGAACAAGGAATCATCGGCGGCGAGTGCCAAGGCTGACGGATTGGTGAATCGTGCGCTGGCACCTGAAGCATTTGTGGTGCCTGAGCTGCCAGCCGTGCCAGCGAAAGTGCTCACGGTGCCCGCCGCATTGATCATGCGGATGGCGTGGTTGGCGCGGTCCGCGACGAAGATTACGCCCGAGTCGTTGATGGCAAGTCCTGTGGGGCTTCTGAATCGTGCCGTTGCGGCGGCTCCATCAGTGGAGCCCAGGCTGCCTGCGACACCTGCGATGGTGGTAGCCACGCCCGTCGCTGTGACCTTGCGAATGGTGTGACTGGCGGTGTCAGCGACGAACACATTTCCATTGGCATCAATCGCAACACCTTCAGGTGCTGAGAATCGTGCCGCTGTCCCGGTGCCGTTGGTTGTTCCGGCATTGGACTTACTTCCGGCGTAGATGGAGATGGCACCTGAGGGAGTAATTTTGTAAACCACAGGCCCGTCGGCCAGTGCATACACAGTGCCGCTCGATGTTGAAGCCACGACACGCGCGCCGATCCCAGCAGCCAATGTCGTTACCGACCCGCTGCGGGAAACCTTGCGCACGCGGGAGTTGATCCCGTCGGCGACGTAAGTGTTCCCGGAGGAGTCTTGTGATACATCCCAGATGTCATTGAAACGAACGCTGCTGCCAAAGCCATCGACCACACCCTTATTTCCAGGGCTTCCAGCCAGCGTGGACACTGATCCCGTGGAGGTTAGGCCTGGTGGCCATATTCTCCGCACACAGGCGTTATAGGTGTCGGCAACATAGAGGTAGCCCTCAGCATCAAGCGTGACCCCATGGGGAAACCAAAACCTGGATCCGATCGACGGTCCATCCCTCCAGCCTAAAGTGCCCACCGTGCCTGCATACAAACTCACCACGCCAGCTGAGGTGACCTTGCGGATGGCCATGTTGCCTGCGTCAGCGACAAAAAGCGTGCCGGTGGCATCGACCGTCAGGCCCGCCGGGGAATTGAAACGTGCGACGCTGCCCGTGCCGTCCTGTGATCCTGCCTGCGATTGGCTCCCTGCGAGTGTGGAAACAACCCCAGACGGTGTGATTTTGCGGATGGTCTGGCTATCGGTAACATAGAGGTTTCCGAGTTTGTCCACGGCAATACGTTCGGGCGCCAAGAAACGAGTAGCGGCCCCGGTGCCATCACTGAAGCCCGACTGACCTGGGCTTCCTGCAATGGTGGACACGACCCCTGCGGCACTGATCTTGCGGATGGTGAAGTTCCCTCTATCGACCACATAAACATTCCCAGCTGCATCGACGGCGAGGCCGCTGAGGTTGCCAAAGCGGGCGATGGTTCGTGCTCCATCCGTGTTGCCCTCACCTCCAGGAAGTCCGGCCAGCGTTTTCCATTGGTAGGCGATCTCGGCGGCTGCGCACAGTGTGGTCTGGAGTGTGGCGATGAGACAAACGAGAGCGCGGAGCCGAACCGTTAAGGGATTGCGCCGTTGTGGGGACTGATGCGTGGGGAGTTCCATGGTGGGAGAAAAGGGGCTGGCAGATGACTCTTCGGAAACGCGTGAGCAGGGTTGCAAAGTATTTCATTGGTGGCCGTGCCGATTCGTCTCCAGAGAAACCGTGGTGTAATCACACCACAGCGCGGGCTTTGACGAGCCAGTCTGTGTTGGTCAACATGCCGGAGAGCCTGCGCTTGTAGAGGTGCTGGGCTCCGAGGACGATGCCTTGCGTCTTGTCCGTGGTCATGAACTGATTGGCAATGCCAGGGGATTCCTGCCATTCACCCGTTTTGAGCCCGGCCCCCTGGCAGTAAAGGGTGTGATCGAACTCGGCTTTCTCATGCACCTTGCCATCGTGAATGTGGAGCGTGGGGAAAAAGAGACGTTCCGGCGTGGCTGACGGGAAGCTGAAGGCCATCGGATGCACCGTGTGGTTGCCTTGGCGGAGCTTGAACACGGCAAATCCAAAGCCCTTGTAGCCTGGCAGCTTTTCCCAGGTGCCTTCGGGCAGGCGGAAGCGTTCATCCAGCCGACTGAAGTCGGCCGCAGTGGGCACGTAGCTAGCATCAAACGAACCCACGCGCTGGACTTCGAGCTTGGGGGCTGGAATCGCCCGTGCAGCAGCGAAGGGTCCTGCTGCCTTGCTTCGATACACGGGAAAACCTTTCTCCATGTCGTTGAAGATCGTGGGATATTTGTCGAGGGCGATGAATTGCACCGCCTTTTCACCACTGCCGGGCACCACGGGGATCGGCAGCACCATGGCGATGTCTTCTTTAGCCGAGATGGACATGGCGTAGATGATGAACTGTCGTCCGTCGGAGTGCGAGCGGGCGAAGATGCGGGTGTTGTGGACGGATTCGATTTCGCGGGAGAAGCAGCACATGAGTCGGAGGCTATCATGGTGCTGGCTGGCAGGGCAAGCTCGGAGGTGGTGCAAGCAGAAGGGTTGCACGATGGCGGTCGATGAAGCATCATCGGAGCGATGCTTGCTGATGTGACCGATGCTTTTCAGCGCCTCCCGACCTCGGCGTGGGTCACGGGAGGCGGTGCGGCGTTCATGGCCTTCCTGGGCGGACTGGCGTTCGCGAATGGTGTGATGAAGCAGGTCGTCAATATGCTGTGCGTGGCCGCTGGTGTGGGCGTGGCATGGTATTGCTTCCGCCATCGTGGGGAAGTGTATGGCGCTTCGGCATCGTCGATGGGCACGGATCGTCTGGTGGGGTTCTCAGCGGTGGCGGGGCTGATCGCGTATGGGCTGTGCCGCGTGGCGCTGGGTGTGCTGTCCACCTTTGGCATCCTGAAGATTTTTGGCAGCATGTCTGGCTGGAAGGGGATGGCGTTCAGCATCATTCCATCGGGCTTTTTGTTGTGGGTTTCGGCGATGGCGCTGCGGCTGGTGGGCAATCTCTACGGCATGGAAGGTGTGGCTTCCGTGGGGCGTGAGGGGGCGCGGATTCAGAGCACGTTTGGCTCACTGGTGAATGATGCGCGCCGCATGATGGAGAAGAGCAGCATCGGCAGCCTGATCACCAATCTTGATCCCTTTGAAATGCGGCCGACGGCGAACCTCGCACGATTGTTGATCGTGTGGCCGGACCAGCGGCTGTGGCCTGCGTTGGCTTCGAATCCGAAGACGGGCAAGGTTTATGCCCATCCCAAGGTGGCGGAGCTGGGCTTCAATGCGGCGGTGCGTGGTGCGATCGAGAAGAAAGACTTCGCCGGGCTCATTCAGATGAGGGAAGTGGAAACTGTCGCGGGCTATCCCGATCTCCATCCATTGCTGAGTGATGTGGCGCTGGAGGATGCGATGGACCAGATCATTTATGGCCGGGCACCGAATCCGAAGAAGTGATCGTGTGGGTTGACGAGATCACTGTGGGCTCCGAGGTTTCCGGCACATGTCGAATCCCCTCTCGCGATGCTTTGCCTACGGTCTCCTGCTGGTCGTGCTGACCTCCCTGCCTTCGTGCAAGAAGAAGGAGGTTGAGGCCCTCCAGGAGGCTCCGCCCGACACCTCGGGCATTCCAGCCGAAGCCATCGTGCTGCCACCGCGAGAAGCGGCGGGCAAGCTCGGATTCCTCGCCAAGCTACCGCTGGATACGGAAGCGTATGTGGGCACGCTGAACCTGCCTGCTCACCTGGATGCGCTGAAGGGCTCCACCTGGGCGAAGGAGGTGAATGCTTTTCTGGATGACAAAACGCCTGCGCCTTCTGCCGTGCAGGGTGACGCACCTGACTTGCGAAATGCCCTCGCCCAGCTCTGGGGGCGAGACTTCTTCCTGTCTGTGGGCAAAGGTGGGGCCAAGGCGCTGAGCACCTGGCAGCAGCTCTCCACGATTCAGAGCGAGCTTTCCGGCCTAGCCTACGCCCAGGGTTACACCGGAGCAGTGGTGAAAGAAGGCGAGTCTGCGGCGGTGAACGTGGTGCAGCAGTTGCTCGGCAGCCTCGACTTGCTTACACGCTGCGGTGATTTGGTGACTCAGGCCGAGCTGCCGCCGCTGATGCTCGGCATTCAAACCGAAAAGCCGGACGAGGTTTTGAAGCAATTGGTGCCCGATGATTTGCTGAAGCAGCTCAAGACGAAAGCGCGAGTGTCCCAGGTGACGATCGGTGGCAGCGGTCGGTTCACCTTGATCGAAGGAACGCTGGCCTCCGTGCTCACCGACGTCATGAAGAAGGAAGCTCTCGCGAAGGTGCCTGCGGACCGGAAGGAAGTGCAGGCACTGGTAGCCAAGGCGCTCGATGACTTGCAGAAGAAGACATTCGCCCTGGCCTACGGAAGCGCCGATGGCTACCTGCTCGTTGCGGTGGGTGCCACGAGGCCGAACTTCGAGTTCGTCGCTGATCCAGCGAAGTCGCTGCTTTCGCGTGCCGAGCTGTCGTTCATTCAACCGCACGTTGGCAAGAACCTCGTGGCCGTGGGTTTTGCCCAGGCTGATGTGCTGGAGGCGCTTCGTCAGGAGGAGTCCATCACCGCCGTGGCCCGGGGGGCAGTCGCCGGGCTGAAGGAGCACCCGATGTTCGGCGGCATGGCGAAGCAGATCGAGCCGAAGATTGCGGAGCTGAGCAAGCTGGAGCGCGACCTCGCGGGCAAGAAGCTCACCACCGCCACGGGCATCGCCTGGTGGGACAAGGGGCTGCACATGGAGACGAAGGGCGGTCAGAGCACCGAGGGATTGAAGCCCGACATGGCGCTGAAATTCTCATCGCTGCTCGCTGATGAGAGCACGGTCGTGGGTGTGGTTTATCAGGGCAATCCCGAGTCCTCGGCAAAGCTGCGCAAGGTAGTGGAAGTCTGGTCGTCGGTGCTGCACGAAGGCGCTCATGAACTTGTGAAAGCGGGCCTCGGCGGCAAGGATGGTCCCGAGATCGCGAAGTGGGTGGACAGTGACATCGTGCCCAAGGCGGTGGATTTTTATACCGGTTCGAAAACGCTCTTTGAGAAAGGCACGGGCGACGAGCATGCCTGGATCATCGACCTCGGTGGCAAGGTGCCGCCTCTGCCCATCTTCCCAACCAAGCCCGATGCACCGGCACCCAAGATGTTGCGGCTAGCCGCGCTCGATGATGTCACGGATCGCAAGGTGATCGCGGCGAACTGGGACAAGATGCAGACCTCGCTCAACAGCGTGGCGGCGGCCTTCCCGCTGCTCGCCGGAGCCAAGCTGCCCGAGCCTGAGACGCGCAATCAGCCCGGCGGGCTCAGCTCCTACGCCTACACCTTCCTGCCCGGCGTGGATGATCTCGTGCCTGTGGCATCCGTGAGTGACAAGGTGCTCATGATTGGCACCAGCAGCAGCCAGCACGGCGAGCTTTCCACGCGATTGATCAAGGCCAAGCCGGACACCACACCTAGCATCGCGCAGTGGCGGATCAATTTCGCAGCGATCCGCGAGGCCGTGAAGACCTTCTCCACGACGAACGCGACGCCGACCAATGCCGACCAAATGAAATCCACCGTCAAGTGGCTGGCCCCGCTGGGCGCGGCGACTGGCAGGGCGTGGATCGAGGCTGGCAATGTGCGCCACTCGATCACCATCGAGGTGAAGGACGTGCTTCGTTACGATTGATGCGGCGCAAGAGCACGAAGCGAGGTCTCGTTAGACCTCCTCCATGCTCACGTTTTCATCGCTCCGTCTGTCCCTTGCCGCACTGATTTGTGCCAGCTCTGCCGCGTTTGCCGCCGAGCCGACATTCAAGAAGATCACCCTCACTCGCGACTTCTGGTGCGAGGGGGCTCACTTTGCTGACTTCGATCACGATGGCAGCAATGACATCGTCGCCGGTCCCTTCATCTGGTGGGGTCCCGAATTCAAGGACAAGGCCGCCTACAGCTCGCCCAAGCCTGATCGCGCCAAACCAGTCACGGACGCCGATTACATTCCTGTGTATGAAGCATTCGTTGCCAAGAGCGCTGAAGAGCAGAGCAAGACTTATGACCCAGCGAAGGGCTACTCGGATTACTTCCTGAGCTACACGTATGACTTCAACAGCGATGGCTGGTCAGACATCATCGTCTTCTCCTGGCCCGGAGACATCACCGCCTGGTATGAGAATCCTCGCGGTCGCACGGGCAAGGCCTGGGTTCGCCATGTGATCTTTGACGTGACCGACAACGAGTCGCCCCAGCTCGGTGACATGAATGGCGATGGCAAACCTGAACTCATCGCCCACAGCGGTGGTCGTCTGGGCTATGCCTCGCTTGACTGGTCCGATCCGACCAAGCCCGCGAGCTACCTCGCCATCAGCAAGCCGGACATAAAAAAGTATTTCCGTTACACCCATGGCTATGGCTTTGGCGACATCAACGGCGATGGCCGCGCTGACATTCTCGACAAGGACGGCTGGCGTGAGCAACCGAAGGATGTGACCACCGAGTGGGCCTTCCACGCTGCTCCGTTCGCTCCTGATTTTGCCGGAGCTGATGGTGTGAAGAAGCCCGCCCGCGGCGGCTCTCAGATGCAGGTCTATGACGTCAATGGTGATGGGCTCAATGATGTGATCGCCAGCTGGGATGCGCATGGTTACGGCTTGGCCTGGAACGAGCAGAAGAAGGACGGCAGCTTTGTTTCTCACCAGCTCATGGGCAGCAAGCCCGAGGAGAGCCCACATGGTGTGAAATTCTCCCAGATGCACGCCACCGACATGGCGGACATTGACGGTGATGGCGTGAAGGATCTCATCACGGGCAAGCGTCGCTGGGCCCATGGTCCTGCGAAAGACGACGAGCCGATGGCGGCTCCAGTGCTCTACTGGTTCCAGATCAAGCGCGATGGCAAAGGCGGTGCCGACTTCATCCCGCATCAGATCGACGACGACTCTGGCGTGGGCACGCAGGTGACGGCTGGCGACGTGAACAAGGACGGCAAGCAGGACATCGTGGTAGGCAACAAGAGCGGTGTCTTCGTCTTCCTCCAGCAGTAGTCCGCTGTGAGGTTTCGCTTCTCTCCTCGCATTTTGGGGAGGGAAGCGCGGGCGGAGGATGGTGATTGCATTGCCCTCCGCTCTGCGGCATGTAGGCCGATCACGCATGTCAAAACAAGAATCGAGCAAAGACCACCATGAGCATCACGTCGCCAAGCTCGTGGCCAAAAAGAAGCCCTCTCTGCTAGGTCGGCTAAAAGAGAAGCTCAAATCCGGCATCACAAAGCTCACCGGCATCGGCAAAAAGAAGGCAGAGGTCGCTGAAAAGCCACAGGCCCGGGCGGACAGAGGTCCTCGAGCCCCTCGCGAGCACAGCCCAGAAAAGCGTCACGACAAGCCGCGCCCTGAGCGAAGCGAACGTCCAGCCGAGCGCACAGGTGACCGTCCAGGTGGTCGCGAACGTGAGCGCAGTGGTGGCCGCAATGGACGAGGTGGTAAAGGCCGTGATGGTGGCCGTAATCGCATGGCCGACGAGGAAAGAGAGGAGCGTCCGAAGACAAAGTTTGCTCCTGAGCCGCCGCCGCCCGCCCCTCCCGTGCCAGAGGGTCCATTCCCAGAGGCTTTTGAAGCTCTCGGCTTCTCTCCTGCCGTGCTCGCGGGCATTCGCGATCTTGGTTATGCCACGCCCACGGAGATTCAGACTCGCGCGGCCCCTGTCGTGCTCGAAGGCAAGGACGTGATCGGAGCCTCACAAACGGGCACCGGCAAAACGGCAGCTTTTGGATTGCCTGCGCTTACAAAACTGGGCGCGCCTGGAAAGCTGCGCTGCCTGATCCTGGAACCCACGCGCGAGCTGGCCGCCCAGGTGGTGGAAGCTTTCGAGCGCCTGAGCGCTCACACTGGTCTCCGCACCCTGCTCGTTCATGGCGGCGTCGGCTACGGCAAGCAACGCGAAGGCCTGGAGAAGGGCGTCGATATCGTGGTGGCCACGCCAGGACGCTTGCTGGACTTCCTCCAGGAAGGCACGGTGTCGCTCGATACGATCGACATCCTCATCCTTGATGAAGTTGATCGGATGTTGGACATGGGCTTCCTGCCCGATGTCCGCCGGATCGTGGAAAGGACGCCGAAGTCGCGCCAGACCCTGTTCTTCAGTGCGACGATGCCGCCGCAGATCAAGTCGCTGGCCGACTGGGCACTCCGGGAACCCGTGAGCATCGAAGTAGGCCTGCGCTTCTCGCCTGCAGAAACCGTCAGCCACTACCTGTATCCCGTCGCCGGCGAGCAGCGTGAGGAATTGCTCCTCGCCATCCTGAAGCAGACGCACTTCCATAGCGTGATGATCTTCACCCGCATGAAAGTGCAGGCGGACAAGCTCTTCGCCAATCTCAAGGCGATGGGCGAATACAAGTGCGCCGTGATGCATGGCGATATCGCCCAGCGTGATCGCGAGAAGGCGCTCAAGGACTTCCGCGAAGGCACCTGCGAGGTGATCGTGGCGACTGACCTCGCAGCTCGCGGGCTCGACATCAGCGGCGTCACGCACGTCATCAATTTCAATGTGCCAGACAATCCCGAGGACTACGTCCATCGCATCGGACGCACCGGTCGTGCGCAGAAAGAAGGCGATGCGTTCACGCTGTTCGCCGCAGATGAAATGAAGCAGGTGGAAGCCATCGAGAATCTCATCAAGCGCAAGATCGAGCGCCGCAAGCTGGAGAGCTTCAACTACAAATACACCTCCATTCTGGATGATGAGAGCCATGCCCGCAGCGTAATGCGCACAGGGCGCGGCACGGTGCGTCGGCGGAAGTAGGTTGTGTTCAGGAACTGCGGTGTGAAAAATCACCGCAAACCTTCTCGCATTCAGCGGGCGAGTGGCTAACTGCCTTTACCCATGAAAACGCTGCGTGTTCTGCTTCCCGCCCTTGTTGTTGGTCTCGCCTCCTGTCAGGTCGCTTACTACGCGGCGATGGAGCAGTTCGGCATCGAGAAGCGTGACTTGCTGAAAAAGGCCGTCGCCGCCGTGCGGCAAGATCAAAAAGAAGCGGGCAAGGAATTCCAGGATGCGCTCACGCAGTTGAAGGCGCTCTACGGCTTCAACGGTGGCAACCTCGAAGCCGGCTACAACAAGTTCAAAGCGGAATACGAGGACTGCGATGCGCAGGCGAAACAGGTCAGCAGTCGCATCAAGGAGATGGACCGTGTGGCGCGTGATCTCTTCCGTGAATGGGAGAAGGAGATTGCCGAAATCAGCACGCCAGCGCTGGCAGCGGACAGCCGGATGAAGCTCAGCACCACACGCCAGCGATTCGAGGTGCTCTCGGCCAATCTACATTCGTCCGAGGCGAGCATGGCACCCGTGTTGCGCCAGTTCCGTGATCAGGTGCTTTATCTGAAGCACAATCTCAACGCTGCCGCGATTGGCTCGCTGCGCACCACGGCGGATGGCATTCAGGCAGACATTCAGTTGCTCCTTGGTCGGCTGGACCAGTCGGTGCGCGAGGCTGATGCGTTCATCGGTTCACTGCGCTGATTCACGGCCTGAAGACGAATCCCGATCTGACCAGATAAGAACAATTCAAGATGGCATTGCGCGGGTCAGTGGTTAGCTTTCCCGCCCGTCTGAAAAAAAGCCCCCATGGTCCGTCTCATCACCCAGCAAGGTCAGTTGATTGACTGGAACGACGAGAAGTTGCATCCCTTCCCGGACAACCTCGTCTTCCTGGATCTCTTCAATCCCTCGCGCCCGGAAGAGCTGGAGTCGGAGAAGTGGCTGGAATACTCACTCCCGACGCGGGAAGAAATGCAGGAGATTGAGGAGTCCAGCCGACTCTACATGGAGAACCAGGTGCTCTACATGACGGCGTGGGTGCCTGTGGGTCTTGAATCCCAGGAGCCTGACAATACGGCCATCTCCTTCGTGCTGGGCCAGGACTGCCTCACGACCGTTCGCTACGCTGATCCTCATGCCTTCCGCACGCTCGTGGAGCATGCGAAGCGCCAATGCACCACACCGGTTTCCAGCGATGCCATGTTTCTGCTGCTTGCCGAGCTGATCGTGGCGCGCATCGCGGATGCTTTGCAAGGCGTGGAGAGTGATTTGAAGCACGTCTGCCGTGACATCTTCGCCCTCAATCCTCACAAAGCTCATGCCGGTGCGGAAGAGTTGCTCGCCGATGTGGTGAAGCTCCTCGGACGCCGCAGCGCGCTGGTAGCCAATCTGCGTGAGAGCCTCGTGAGCATGAACCGCATGCTCTCTTACTTCCTCAACAACGCGGCTACCTGGATGCGCCCTGAACTGGCGGCTTCCTTCCGCAGCGTGGTCCGAGACATTCGCTCGCTTGATGATTACACGAATCAGCAGACCCAGGAGATGACCTTCCTGCTGGAAAGCACGCTGGGCCTGATCAACATCCAGCAGAACCAGATCATCAAAATCTTCACCGTCGCCTCCGTGCTCTTCATGCCGCCCACGCTGATCGCGAGCATTTACGGCATGAACTTTGAGCACATGCCGGAACTCAAGTGGCTGGCCGGTTATCCCATGGTGATCATGCTCATGATCATGTCGGCCATCGGACCGATCTGGTTCTTCCGTCGGAAGGGCTTGCTGTAGCGAATCAACTCGCACCCATTGCTTTCATGCGTTGCCGCAGGGCCGAGCGCACGAGCAGAGCTTCGCCGACGTTCTCGGCGGTAAGCAGGCCCACCATTTTTTCGCTGATGGGATCAATGACCGGGATGGCCGGGCAGGCGCTCGCCTTGAGCTTCGCCATCGCTTGCACCAAGGACATGCGCGGCTCCACGGACTCGATGCAGGGCTCAATCACGAGTTGGGCCGGGTAGCCAGGGCCGTGATCGGCCAGCGCTGGAATGAGCCGCCTGCGAGTGAGCACGCCCATCATCGCTCCCTGCTCGTCCAGCACCGGGAAGTCATGCTGAGTGCCCGCCAGCAGCAGCTCCACAGCCTCACGTAGCACCGCATTGGAGGGCAGTGTGTGGAATTCCGTCTGCATCGCATCGCCCACCAGCATGTGGCCCGCAGCTTCTTCTTCCTCGACGACTGATGCCTCCTGCCCGGCGGCGAAAAAGACAAAGAACGCGATGAGCACCAGCATGGGCTGAAGTCGGCTGTTCATCACCATGTCCATCACCACCAGCACGGCAATGGTCTGGCCGATCGTCGCCGCCCATCGGGTGGCCTTGGCATAATCAGACACCACCATCGCCAGCAGCGCCCGGAGGACGCGACCTCCATCCATCGGGAAGGCGGGGATCAGGTTGAAGGCGACCATCAGGAGGTTCCAGTTCATGAGCACCTGCCAGAACCCAAGAGAATCGGACAGCATCACTTCGGGAGTGAACGACTTTGGCCAGCCAACAAAGATCCCGATCACGATGGCGATGACCACATTGACCAGAGGCCCGCAAATGGCCACGACCAGTTCGTGAACCGGATGACGCGGCATGCGCTCCAGCCTGGCCACCCCGCCGATGGGCAGCAGCGTGATGTCCGGCGTGCGAATGCCGTAACGCCTGGCCGCCGTGACGTGCCCGAACTCATGCAGCAGCACGCAGGAAAACATCGCACAAACGAGTGCCATGGCCTCCAGCATCCCCGGCACTCCCGCACCTTGACCCAGAGCCTGCCAGCCAACGAAGGCCAGCAGAAGGAGAAACGTGGCGTGAATCCGCACCTCGGTTCCCGCGACAGTGAAGATGTGAAAGGACCAGCGCATGTGGTTCCCACGCTAAGCCTTGAAAAACAAAATGCCAGCATCCTCGCAGAACAGGTTTCATCGTTCGTCCTGCCATTCTCCGATAAGGCATTTCGCCTTGGGGCTGTTCTGCGTCCCTGCCCCGCCTTTGCCCTTGCCTTTGTTTCGATCTCGTTTCAGGATCACGCGTCATGGCTGACAAGAAATCCACTCCCTCCCCTCAGACCGCCGCAGCGAATCTGGACCTCACCGAGATCACCCAGATCGTTGATTTGATGGCGAAGAACGACATCACCTTCTTCCAGCTTGAGCGCGCGGATGCCAGCATCCAGCTCCGTCGTGGTCACGACATGGATGCTCTCAAGGATCTGCTTTCCAAGCTCCCGGCCTCCCAGCCTCAGGTGGTTTATGGTGGCGGCGTTCCCGCAGCAGCCCCTGCACCCGCTGCCGCTGCTCCGGCACCTGTCGCGGCCAAGGCGGAATCCTCTACGGTAATGGGTCCCACCATCAACTCACCCATGGTCGGCACCTTCTATCGCTCCTCGGCACCTGGCGAAAAGTCCTTCGTGAACGTTGGCGATCAAGTCGATGCCAACACCACCGTCTGCATCATTGAGGCGATGAAGGTCATGAATGAAATCAAGGCCGAGACCAGCGGCGTGATCGCCCGCATTCTCACCGAAGACGGCAAGCCTGTGCAATACGGCCAGCCGCTGTTTGAACTGAAGTAGCGCTCCGCACAGGGACAAGGAACTAGGGGAAAAGGGATAAGGCTCTGAATGCCGAGCCCGGCTCCGACAGAAAGTCCTTTTCCCTTTTCCCTTACCTCTTATCCCTCCTCGAGATGTTCAAAAAAGTCCTCGTAGCCAATCGTGGCGAGATCGCCCTCCGCATCATCCGTGCCTGCAAAGAACTGGATGTCAAAACGGTCGCCGTTTACTCCGAAGCGGATGTCGATTCGATGCACGTTCAGCTCGCTGATGAAGCCATCTGCATCGGACCCGGCCCCAGCACGGAAAGCTACCTCAAGATCCCCCGCATCATCGCGGCAGCCGAGATCGCGAACGTTGATGCCATTCACCCCGGCTACGGCTTCCTGAGCGAGCGCGCCAATTTCGCGGAGATCTGCCGCGAGTGTAAGATCAAGTTCATCGGCCCCTCGCCTGAAGTCATCAGCATGATGGGCGATAAGAACACCGCCCGTGCCATGGCGCTGAAGTCCGGCGTGCCGATCACGCCCGGCTCCGATGGTATTCTTCAGAGCGAGGAAGAAGCCTTCGAGGTCGCCCGCAAACTTGGCTACCCCGTGATGATCAAGGCCACGGCTGGTGGCGGCGGACGCGGGATGCGCCCTGTTTTGAACGAGGCCACGCTGCGCAGCATGTATCAGCAGGCCAGCCAGGAAGCACTCAAGTGCTTCGGTGACGGCTCGCTCTACATGGAAAAGCTGGTCGAGAAGCCGCATCACATCGAGTTCCAGATGGTCGCCGATAGCAAAGGCAACGTGGTTCACCTGGGCGAGCGCGATTGCTCGATGCAGCGTCGCAACCAGAAGATCATCGAGGAGTGCCCCTCGCCCAAGGTCAGTGATGACCTACGCAAGCGCATGGGCGAAGCCAGCATCAAGCTGTGCAAAGAGATCGGCTACGAGAACTGCGGCACCATCGAGTATCTAGTCGATAACGACGGCAAGAACTTCTACTTCATGGAGATGAACACCCGTATTCAGGTGGAACATCCGATCACCGAGGAAGTTTATGGCTGCGACCTGATCAAAGAACAGATCCAGATCGCCGCTGGTTGGGAACTCAGCCACCATGTGCGCAACGCCACCGTGCGCGGCCACGCCATCGAGTGCCGTATCAACGCTGAGGACCCGTTCCGCAACTTCGCCCCCAGCCCTGGCCGCATCAATCTCTGGTATGCCTCCGGTGGTCGTGGCGTGCGCGTGGATACTCACGTCTATGCCGGCTACGAAGTGCCTCCACACTACGATTCGATGATCGCCAAGCTGATTGTCACCGGTGCCACTCGCGACATCGCCATCAAGCGCATGAGACGCGCGCTCGGCGAGTTCATGATCGACGGCATCAAGACCACGATCCCGCTGCAAAGCAAGATCATCACCACCAGCGACTTCAAGAGCGGCAACTACGACATCACCTGGGTGGAGAGCTTCCTTCGTGAGGAAGGCCTGAAGGTCTAGAGCACATTTTCTTTATGGGTTGGCTCCGGCTGTCACTCGTGACAGCCGATCTCGCAGCACGAGAGCTTCGTGAGGTTTGGGATTGAGAGCCAGCGCTTTGCGCACATGAGACGCTGCGAGATCCTTCGCTCCCGTTGCTTCAAAGATGGAACTCAAGGCCATGTGAGGTCCTGGTTGGTCAGGCATGGCATCGGCGCTTCGCTTCAGCACGCGGACGCCATCGTCAATACGGCCCAGCCCGACGTAGGCGGCTGCCAGCGTGCCTTGGATCATGATGGTGCCATTGGCCGAGGGTTTGCGTGCGAGGAACTCCTCGCAGACCCGCACCGCCTGGCGGTGGGACTTCATCTGATTCAGTGTGCTGGCGAGGTAGATGTGGCCGAGTTCGAAGTCAGGCTTCACCTCCAGCAGACGGTGGTAAGTCTCGACCGCCTTCACATACTGACCAGCGAGATGATACTGGTAGGCTAGGTTGGCGAGCGGACGGAAGCTGTCCGGGCTCTTGGCCACCGTATCCTCCCAGAGTTTCACGCTGCTGCTCCAGACTTGATTTCGCTGGCAGGTCAGTGTTGCAAGGATCGCGGCCAGACCTGCTGCCATCATAACGGCATGGCGCTGTCGTTCGGGGCTGGTGGTCCATCGCTCTCGAACCCAATCCATCAGACAGCCGAAGGCGATGAAGATGCCGATCGAAGGCAAATACGCCCGGTGCTCGGCCATCAAGTCCGGCAAAGGGACCAAGCCCGAGGAGATCGAAATCGTGGCAAAGAACCAAACCACACAAGCCGCGATGCATGCCATGCGCGCGTCGTCCTTGAATCGCCGCCATCCCCAGACCGACAAGCCTAACATCCCAGCAAACACCAAAATCGACCTCAGCACCGGCCACTCAAATATGGAAGTGCTCAGAGGCCACGCCGGATCAAGGTTGAGTCCTGTAGGCACGAACAGCCGCCGCAGGTAGCTGGCGACTACAGAGCACTGGCTCAGCACGTAATGCCAGTGGGACATGGGCTCTTCCTTGGAGTTAGCCAGATAGATGGCATCGCGCAGGGACCAATCACCGCTGTGCTGTGCCCAGGTGGTCAGCAGCACAAGCCCAGGCACCACCGGCAGACAGAGCAGCAAGGGAAGCCCGCGTCTGACAGCAGCCTTCCAAGGTGTCTGGCGCACAACCATGTCGAGAAAGACCGCCATCACAGGGGCCGTCACGGTGCATTCCTTGGTCATCATGCCCAGCAGCATGGCCGTTACCGCACCGCCGATCAGCCACTTCCGACGACGACGGGAAGCCTCATCGTTCGATTCAAAGTGAAGCCACAGAGCCGTGAGATAGAACAAGGTCGCGAGCGAGGTGAAGCGCTGAGCAATGTAGGTCACGGATTCGATAGCCATCGGGTGAACGGCGAAGAGCACAGCGGCGGCCAGAGCGATGAACTGTCTGCTCTCACGGCTTGATCGCTGGCGCAGCAACTGGCCCACGATGGCGAAGATGAGGGTCGCGTTGCCAATGTGAATGGCCACGTTAATGAGCCGGTAGCTTTCAGGCGCGAAGCCACTGAGTTCATAGTTCAGGCGAAACGATGCATACGCCACGGGGCGCAGGATGAGATTGGTCGCCAGATCAGCATTGAGTCCCCAGGCTTCGCCTTGCTTCACCAGCCCTGGCAAGTCGGTGAACCAACTGAACAGCTTCGGATCGGTGAAGAGCGGGTTGTTCCGAAGATACACATCGTCATCGAAAACCATCGGAAAGCCCAGCGTCCAGCCGTAGAGACAGGAGCAGATCAGGGCGAGGAAAATCGCCACCTGCCAGACGCTTAGCTCTGCCCACCATGCCGCCGCGACCTCGGGCAGCTTGGCCGGTTCAGCGGGCGGGCTTGACTGGGCTGGCGCACGGCGTTTGCGAAGTGTTCGTGAGGATCGGGACAAGGGAGGGGGCATGGAAGCAATGCAATAATCCGCCCTTCACCCGCTCAAAACATCTGGCTTCCATTGTGGCGGTGAGATGGACAATAGCGAAGACCAGCATCTGATGCATGGATGCGCGATTGCCTCTCGTTCATCTCGCGCCAACATCTTCTCACCATGCCCAAGCCTACTGACATCCGCGTCCTCGAATCGCACGTCTATTTCCTGCCCAGCAACATGCGCGTGCCGCTCAAGTTCGGCCCCGAGACCGTGCATGATGCGACGTGTGTCCGCGTGCGGGTGAAGGTGGAAGCGCGGAATGGTCGCGTCGCGGAAGGCTGGGGCGAGACACCGCTCGCAGCTTCGTGGGTGTGGCCCAGCACGCTGACGATCGCGGAGCGCACCGAGCGCATGAAAGCCTTTGCCTTGCGGGCGTCGAAGCTGCTCGCAGCCTTTGGTCAGCAAGGCCATCCGATGGAGCTGGCGCACGACTTTCAACACCAGCATCTGCTGCCCGCGCTCGACGCCTTGAATGCAGAACTCGGCGGTCATGCGATGCCGTATCTGGGCGCGTTGGTCGTGTTCAGCGCGTTCGACATCGCGGTGCATGATGCCTTTGGCCGTGCGCATGAGTGCTACACGTATGCGACTTACAACGCCGACTTCATGAACCGCGACCTCAGCGCGTTCATCAACGCGGAAGCCGTGTCCTTCGCGGGCAAGTATCCGCAGGACTACCTCGTCATGGATGCGCCGAAGACCCTGCCTGTGTGGCATCTCGTGGGCGGCGTGGATGCGCTGGAACAGCAGGACCTCAACGGCAGCGAACCGAACGACGGCTATCCCGTGCTGCTCGCCGACTGGATTCAACGCGACGGACTGAAGTGCCTCAAGGTGAAGCTGCGCGGCACCGATGCGGCGTGGGACTTCGAGCGTATGCAGCGCATCGGTCGCATCGGATTCGCTAACGGCGCGCGCTGGCTGAGTGCGGACTTCAACTGCACGGTGAAAGAGCCCGCCTATGTGAACGAGATCATGGACAAGCTCCTGCGCGACGAGCCGGAGATCTATGCCCGCACACTCTACGTCGAGCAGCCCTTCCCGTATGATCTGGAAGCGAATCAAATCGACGTCCGCAGCGTGTCCGCGCGCAAGCCGCTCTTCCTGGACGAGAGCGCGCACGACTGGGAGTTCGTGCGTCTCGGTCGTCAGCTGGGCTGGAGCGGTGTCGCCTTGAAGACGTGCAAGACGCAGACCGGCGCGCTGCTCAGCCTGTGCTGGGCCAAAGCGCACGGCATGCCGCTCATGGTGCAGGACTTGACGAACCCGATGCTCGCGATGATCCCGCACGTTCGACTTGCCGCCCACGCGGGCACCATTCAGGGCGTGGAGTGCAATGCCATGCAGTTCTACCCCGAGGCCTCGAAACCCGAGCAAGCTGTGCATCCTGGTCTCTACCAGCGTCGCGATGGTGTCGTCGATCTCAGCACGCTGCGTGGTCACGGCTTCGGCTACCGCGAGGGTGAGATCCAGCGCGAGCTGCCTGCGGAAGTCGTTTGATCATCCATCTACTTTTCGGCCATGCGAATCGCTTCCTTCATCGCGGCAGTGCGTGGCTTGATGGTTATGTTCAAGACGCAGCGCCATGCTCAGGTTCATGGGCTGGCGATGACTGGCGTCATGGTCCTGGCAGCATGGCTTCGCGTCGAGCTGCGAGATTGGTGCTGGCTCGTCGTTGCGATCATGGCGGTGATCTCTGCTGAGGCTTTCAATACAGCGGTCGAGAAGCTGGCGGATCGTATCACCATGGAGCGTGACAGTCTCATTCGAGATGCCAAGGACCTAGCGGCAGGAGCCGTGCTCTGGGCGGCCCTGGGAGCTGCGATCATTGGGCTGATCGTGCTCGGGCCACCGCTGTGGAAGCGAGTTTTGGGCTGATGAAGGTCAGGTCTGGAAGGGCGTGATCACGCCACCTTCTTCATTAGCGTCACGCGACCCACGGGCACCCACTCAGTCACGAGGATGTCGCCGTTGGCGAGGATCATGGCGTCGTGCGGCGTGATGAACTTGCCGTCGATGAACTTCTCGCGTGGCTCCATGCGTAACGGCCAGGACTTCTTGTGGTTGGGTTCCTTGCCGTCGCCGAGGCTGGTGATGAGGTTGTAGTCCTTGTCGAAGAGATGCACGACGCTGTAGAGATCGGGGCACACCATGAGATCGCCGCGAACGTGGAAGTGACAGGGCAGACGGAGCTTGCCGGGCACCTTGATGGTGCGCTCATGCTGGCCGTCGAGGCTGAGGATTTGCATGCGGCCATTGCCACGATCCGCGACGACGAGCTTGGCCGGTGAATGGCGTGTATCGACCCAGAGGCCGTGCGTGTTTTTGAACTGGCCATCAGCACTGCCTGGGCTGCCGATGATGCCTTTGAAATTCGCGTCCTTGTCGTAGCGCAGGATGTAGGCGGAGCCGTAGCCATCCGCGACGTAGAAGTCGCCATCTGGATGGAAGGCGATGTTAGTGCAGTTCCACTTGATCGGCTCCTTGCCCGCATACGGCGGCGCTTCTTTCGGGTAGCCTTTCTGCCACAGCACCTTGCCGTCGAGCGTGGTCTTGGTGAAGGTCTGATGCGCGTTGTCGCAGAGGTAGATGAACTCGGTGCCGCCTTCGTCGCGAATGTCGAGCCCATGCGCGCCGCCGACGGTGCCACCTGCGAACTGCTCGCCCCACGAGGTGATGAACTTGCCTTCCTGATCATAGACCACGATCGCGTCCTTCTTCACGCTCGCCGGATTCACCGTGTGCCCGATGTAGATGCGGCCCTGCGCGTCTTGAGCCACGCCGTGTGTGTCGCCCCACATGAGACCCTGCGGTGGCGTGAGCCAGTCGTGATGGACTTCGTAGCGATGGCCGTCGATGCCGAGCACGGGGCGCTTGCTGCCGGCCTTGTCTTGAGCGTGCAGGATGTTGAAGGCACCGAAGGCGGCCGTGGTCTGGAGGAAGTGGCGGCGGGTGGACATGGCGAGGCAGTGGGGCTGAGATTTAACCACGGAGGGCACGGAGAGGCACAGAGGTTTTAAGGTTTGAAGCCTTCGCGGATGGTGCCGTCGCGACTAATGAGAGGCTTCGGATTTTCCACGCGACCGAGTTCGCGAACACCAGGGCCTTTGTCGTTGATACCGAGGTCGGACTTCGCTTGCTCGACGAGCGTTTGCAGCTTCGCGACGATCTCCGGGTGATCGACTGCGACGTTCTTCGATTCACCGATGTCGTCGGCGAGGTTGTAGAGCTGCGGCTTTCCATCGTTCGCGGCTTGCTGCTTGGCTTTAGCGGCCTTGCCCTTGGCGGGAGCGCGCTTGTCGGCGGCGCTGATGTGCAGCTTCCAGGCTCCACTGCGGACGGCTTGCAACGTGAGGCCGCTGTAGAAGTAGAAGAGGTCGGTGTGGGGCGACTTCGCGCCTGCCTTGCCGAGGAGGATGGGCGACACGTCGCCACCGTCGATTTTTCTCGTCGGCAGCTTTGCACCTGCGAGCGCGGCGAAGGTGGGCAGCACATCCATCATGCTGGTGATTTCATCGGTCGCTGTGTTGGCAGGCACGTTGCCTGGCCACCAGGCGACGGTGGGCACGCGCATTCCGCCTTCCCAGGTGGTGCCCTTGGTGCCGCGCAGCGGAGCGTTCACGGAGCGACCGGTGCCGCCGTTGTCGGAGGTGAAGATGACGAGCGTTTTGCTGTCGAGTTTGAGTTCGCGCAGCACATCGAGCACCTGGCCCACGCTCCAATCGACTTCCTCGACCCAATCGCCAAAGAGGCCGTTCTTCGACTTCGTGTGGAAGGCCTTGCCGGGATACAACGGGAAGTGAACGGCGGTGTGCGGCAGGTAGAGGAAGAACGACTTGTCCTTGCTGCTGCGGATGAACTTCACTGCCTCGGTCGTGTAGCGCTCGACGATGCTCTGCTGACCGTCGGGGCCGACGCGTTCGATCACTTTGTTATCGCGAAGCAGGGGCAGCGGTGGCTGCGCGGCACCTTTCAGTCCGGTCTCGTCAGTGCCGAAGATCTTGGGATCGACTCCCTTGGACGCGACGTCTTTGATGGCGGGCAAAGGCTGGCCGAGATCGCTCTTCGCGCCCTCCGAGGCCATGCCCATGTCGTTGGAATACGGCAGCCCGTAGTAATGATCGAAGCCCTGGCTGGTGGGCAGGAACTCGGGCTGATCGCCGAGGTGCCACTTGCCCACGCACATGGTGGAGTAGCCCGCGCCTTTGAGCACTTCGGCCACGGTTTGTTCATCGGGGTGAAGTCCGGCCGCTGCACCTGGGAAGAGCACGCTGGGGATCGGCAGCACGCGCTTCGGATAGCAGCCAGTCATCAGTGCAGAACGCGAAGGCGAGCACACGGGCGCGGCGTAGTGGCACTTCAGCTTCATGCCTTCCGCGGCCATCCGATCAAGGTTCGGCGTGCGATTCAGCGTGGAGCCAAACGGTCCGATGTCCGCATAGCCGAGATCGTCGATGTTGATGACGATGAAGTTCGGCTTCGGTGCTTCCGCAAGTAGCAGCGATGAGGCAAAGATGAGTGCGGTGAGGAGTCGTTGAACGAGCATCGTCGCTGAACGCATCGAGCACGCGCTGCTTATCCTTTCCTTTTCCAGTGGCTGCCCGAGGACAGGCCCACACGGTTGTCACGCAGGTGCAGATCGGTGTAGTCCGTCTTGCCGTAGGCACCTACCAACCAGACGCCAGTGGCCTTTTTCCATGCATCGCTCATCGCTTCGGCGGTGTGGCAGCCCCAGCTCTGGCAGTAGGCATTCGGCGCGAAGGCGCTGGACCGGATGCGTTTCAAGTCGGCCTGATGGAGCCAGGCAGTGGAGACCGCATAGATGTCCGAGCTGTAGTCGAACATGAAGCAATACTTGTTGCTGTGCCCGAAGAACTCGAAGCCAGCGATCTTCACTCTCGAGCGGCTCTGCCCACTGTTGATGTAGTTGATGAGTTCATCGCCGGAGGAGAAGTTCACGATCTTGATGCCATACTTCGCCTGCTTCTCCTGAATCCACACGTTGTAAGGCTTGCCATCCTCGGCGGTGCGGCGCGTGTAGGCATCGCGATACACCAGCCAGGTGATAGGCATGGTGGGCTGGGCTTTTCGGATCTCTTTCACGCGGGCCATCGCCGTGGCGATGAAATTGCCCCACCAGCGATCATGCTGCTCACCTGCGAGGCGCAGGTTCTCCCACTTTCTCAAGGCGGGTCCGCCACTCACGATGAGGTATTCAAAGGATTGCGCGTGAGCGCTCTGCACGATGAAGGCAGCGAGCAGGACGAGGAGCCAGCGAGGCAGGCGGGATGAGGCGTTCATACGATTTGGCGGATTGTGGCTCAAAAGACGAGCCTGTGCATCAGGCGGTTTCCTTATCGTCAGGCAGCACATGCTCGCCACGCAGGATGTCATCGAGGCTCTGGCGTTCGCGCACGAGGTGCGCCTTGCTGCCATCCACCATGATCTCGGCGGCGAGAGGACGCGTGTTGTAGTTCGAGGCCATGCTGAAGCCATAGGCACCTGCGCTGAGCACTGCGAGCAGATCGCCAGCCTTCACAGGCGCAAGGTCGCGATCCTGGGCGAGGTAGTCGCCAGTCTCGCAAATCGGTCCCACGACGTCGGCCTTCTCCGTCACATCGGACGCAGGAGCGGTGGTCGGCACGATTTGGTGCCAGCCTTCGTAGAGCGTGGGGCGGATGAGGTCGTTCATGCCGGCATCGACGATCTTGAAGACCTTGGCGCTGCCTCTCTTCTCATAGAGCACGCGCGTGAGCATCACGCCTGCATTGCCGACCATGAAACGTCCTGGCTCAAGCAGGATGCGCAGACCGAGCTGCTCAAGGTGGGGCACGACGGCGTCGGCGTAAGTCTTCACGCTCAGCGGAGCGGCTTCGCCTTGCTCCTGCCACCATGAGGTATCGCCGCTGTCGAGGCTCTGGCGATACACGATGCCGATGCCACCACCGATGCTGAAGAACTTCAGGCCAAAGCGAGCCTTCACCTCCTGCACGAGCGGCACCACCTTTTGCACGGCTTCCAGGAAAGGATCGACGCTGGTGAGCTGTGAGCCGATGTGCATCTGCACGCCCTTGATCTCGAGATTTGGGCACTCCTTGGCGATCATCTCATAAGCGCCGAGCACGCGTTCGAAGTCGATGCCGAACTTATTCTCGCTCTTGCCCGTCGTGATCTTCGCATGCGTCTTGGCATCCACGTTCGGGTTCACGCGCAGAGCGATGGGTGCCTTCTTGCCCAGTTCGCCTGCGACTTGATTGATGTAGCGCACCTCGGCTTCGGACTCCGCATTGAAGCAGTAGATGCCTTCCTTCAGCGCATACTCGATCTCCGCGCGTGTCTTGCCTACGCCTGCGAAGGTGCAGTTCGCTGCTTTGCCGCCCGCCTTCAGCACGCGATACAACTCACCACCGGACACGATGTCGAAGCCGCCACCAAGGTTCGCGATCGTGTTGAGCACGGCGAGGTTCGAGTTCGCTTTCACCGCATAGCACACGAGATGATCCAGGCGGTTCATCGCACCGTCCAGACGCTTGAAGTGATCCTCGATGGTCGCCTTGCTATAAACATAGAGCGGCGTCCCGTGACGCTGGGCGAGGGATTCAAGATCGACGTTCTCCGCCTGGAGGCGGCCTTGGACGTAGCGGAAGTGATGCATGGAGCCGCCCTTTGTAGCAATGAAGCCGCTCGGCGCAAGCGCGTGCCGAGGGCGAAACGGAGGTCGGCTGCCAGCTCAGCGAGGCAAAACTTGCTTCCGCGTGAAGGGATGTTTGCCGGTGCATCGTTCGGTTTCACCTCATGAAATGGGTCTGTTGTTTTTCGCTCTTGCTAGCTTCCGTGGTTTGTGGCGCTGATGTGTCGCTCTTCGATCAGAAGAATCTCGCAGCCTGGTGCATTGTTCCTTTCGACAAGGCGAAGCGTGGTCCCGAGGAGCGTGCGGCGATGCTGGAGAAGCTGGGCTTCACGAAGTTCGTCTATGACTATCGCAAGGAGCACATCCCCACCTTTGATGCGGAACTCGAAGCCCTGAAAATGCATCATGTGGAACTGACCGGCTGGTGGTTTCCCACTCAGCTCAATGACGAAGCGAAGATGACGCTCGAGCTGTTCAAGCGCCATGGTGTGAAGCCCGTGCTCTGGATCAGCGGCGGAGGTGAACGACCGAAGACGAACGATGAAGGCGAGAGCCGGCTGGCTGCCGAGGTGGCGCGCGTCAGGCCGATTGCGGAGGCGGCACAGGCGCATGGCCTGAAGGTGGGACTCTACAACCATGGTGGCTGGTTTGGCGAACCCGAGACTCAGGTGGAGATCATCAAGCGGCTGGCGATGCCTAACGTGGGAATGGTGTATAACCTGCACCATGGTCACGACCACGTCCGCCGCCTGCGGCAGATCCTGGAGATGATCAAGCCGCATCTCTTGTGCTTCAATCTGAACGGCATGATGGAGGATGGCGAGAAGCGGGGAATGAAGATCGTGCCTCTGGCCCAGGGCGAGCAGGACATCGAGATCATGAAGATCATCGCGGCGAGCGGTTACACAGGACCGATTGGCATTCTCAACCACACCGATGAGGACGCGGAGGCGCGCTTGAGCGACAACGTGGATGGCTTGCGCTGGCTGGTGAAAACGATCCAAGGCGAGCCCGCAGGCGACAAGCCCAAGCCCCGCTCCTGGACGAGGCCACCGGAGAAGCAGACGATGGACAAGCCGGCGAGACCGACAGGCGTGAAGTCGATCAACGACGCCTTTGGCAAAGCCTTGAGTGGCCCATTTCAAGCAGGCGAAAAGGAGGCCTATCGCACCCGACCCTTCACCATTGAATGTTGGGCGAAGATCCATGGCAAGGCGCAATACAACATCCTCGTGGCTCGCGATGCGAAGTCCTCGGCTGATCATTGGGAACTCTACACTCACGCGAAGTCCGGCGAACTGGCGCTCTATCAGCCGGGTCGTGGTGGCGATGTGAGATCGAAGACGGATGTGTGCGATGGTCAGTGGCATCACCTCGCTGCCGTGGTCGAGGAAGCACGGGTGCGTCTGTTCGTGGATGCGAAGCTGGTGCATGACGCGGTGGCGAAACCCATGCAGGGCAAGGTGCAGCCCGGTGCGCTCATGATCGGTGGATTGGTGGAAGGCGGCCTGGGCTGTGATGGTGTGATTGATGAGGTGCGATTGAGCCAGGGGGCGCGTGCGATGGGACCGTTGGCGAAGGTGCCGATGAAGAGCGACGCCCAGACGATTGAGATCTGGAACTTCGATGCGCTGGGTGAAGTCGGTGCAGCGAAGCCAGCGCCGAAGCATGCCTCGTTCTTTTATCAGTTCGATCCGCTGAAGCCCGAGCAATGGCCTCATCGCGACCATCCCATCAACCACTACCGGCTTTACGACTTCTACACGAAGCAAGCACTCGCCTTCAAAGGGCAGTCGCTGCCGCCCTTGCTCACTGCTTATCCGGGACTTGAGGGTGGGCTCTTCGGGCACTGGGGCGTGGCGGATGATGAGTTCTGGCGCGATGATCGCTGGGCCAAGGCCGACCGCAGGCCGTTGCAGTGCGGCATCTTGCACACGCCGGGGCGGAAATTCCCCAAGGCGGTGGTGATGCAGCTCGGCGATCACGAGGAGTTGACCACGGTCTTCGATCCTGAGACGCTTTCGTTTTCGATGGTCACTGGAGGGAGCTTTGTCGGCATGGGCAGCACGCGCCATGGCATGATGGATGGCTTGAAGTTCAATGCGCCGATCAGCACGCGCATGGAGCAACCGAAGCCGTCGGAGCCCTTCGTTTATCATGGATTCTACCGGCATGAAAAACGCGTGGTCTTCAGCTACACACGCGGAGGCAAGGAGGTGCTCGACTCGGCCTGGGCAGATCAGGCGCAGTTTAAGCGCGAGACTTGTCCCAAGGGTGATGAACCCCTGACTTCCATGATCAAGGGCGGACCCGCGCAGTGGCCGGAATGGTTGGAGACGGTCGGTAGCCTGGGCACGGCCAAGCCATACGCCCTCGACACCCTGACGCTGCCAAAGCATCCCACCGGGCTGCCTTGGTTTGTCACTGGCTGCGACTTCTTCAGCGATGGCACCGGTGCGATCTGCACGATGACAGGCGATGTGTGGCTCGTGCGTGGCATTGATGAAGGTCTGGGAAAGCTGCGCTGGAAACGCTTTGCCGCTGGGCTCGCACAACCACTCGGCATGCGCATCGTGCAGGACCAGATCGTGGTGCAGGGCCGCGATCAGATCACGCGACTCGTGGATCTGAATCATGACGATGAGGCTGATTTCTATGAGTGTGTGAGCAATGCCCAGATCACTTCACCGAGCGGTCACGACTTCATCACCGGCTGCGAGTTTGATGGCACATTTTACTACTTCGCGAGTGGCAATCAGGGCGTGTGTCGTGTCAAACCGGGTGGCGAAGTGGAAGTGCTCGCCACGGGCTTCCGCAATCCGAATGGGCTTGGGCTGGCGAGCGATGGCACGGTGACGACCACGGTGCAGGAAGGGGATTGGACGCCGACCTCGATGATCCATCAGATCAAGCATGGTGGCTTCTACGGCGCAGGTGGTCCCAAGCCGGGCAAGGAGGTGCTGCCACCGATGTGCTATCTGCCACGCGGGCTCGACAACTCCAGCGGAGGTCAATGCTTCACCGAGACGACGAAGTGGGGACCGCTGGGTGGTCAGCTCATCCACTTTTCACCAGGATCGGCCAATCACTTCCTGATCCTCCGACAGACCATCGGTGATGTGACCCAAGGTGCGGCGGTGTGCCTGCCAGGGGACTTCTTGTCCGGCGCACAGCAAGGTCGAATCAATCCGAAGGACGGGCAGCTTTACGTCACGGGCATGTATGGCTGGGGCTGCTGGGGCACGGAAGATGGATGCTTCCAGCGGGTGCGATACACGGGTGGAGCGGCGCACTTGCCAGTGTCGTTCGCGGTTCATGACAATGGTGTGCTGATCAAGTTCAGCGACAAGCTCGGCAGTGTGGCGGGCGATGTGAAGCAGCACTTCGCGCAGTGCTGGAACTATCGCTACAGCGCGGCGTATGGTTCGCCCGAGTTGAGCGTGAGTCATCCCGATCTGGAGGGCCATGATTCGCTGGCGATCAAGGCAGCGCATGTCCTCGACGATGGCTCATCCTTGTTCCTGGAGATCCCACTGATTTCGCCGTGTCATCAAGTGCATCTGCATGTCTCGACGGTTGATGATCGCTACCAAGACCTGTTCATCACCGCCCACAAGCTGGCGCCTGCGTTCACCGGCTTTCCAGGCTATCAGCCGACGCCGAAGCAATACATCGCAGTGGAGCAGTCGGGCGATGCCTTGAAGTCCATGCCCAATCCCTGGGCAGGCGGTGCCAAAGGCCATGTGCTCAACATCGCTGCGGCACTGGGACTGAAGTTCGCTCAGACAGAACTGCGAGCGAAGGCTGGCGAACGATTGTCACTGACCTTCTCGAATCCCGATGCCGTGCCGCATAACTGGGTGCTCATCGCACCTGGCAAGCTGGCTGCCACCGGCGATGCCACGAACAAGATGATCACAGACCCGAATGGACTGGCCCGTCACTACGTGCCCGAAAGCCCCGACGTGCTGGCCTACACGGACATGACCAACCCCGGCGCGCAGTTCACCATTCACTTCGATGCTCCGAAGTCCCCCGGACGCTACCCTTACCTCTGCACCTTCCCAGGTCACTGGGTGGTGATGAACGGAGTGCTGGTGGTGGAGTGAAGTCAGCGCGGGCACGTTTGAACACTGAGGGAGTTTTTGGCTTTTGGATTGAATGGTTCGTCTGACTACGGCAGTTTTGCCGCTGTCTCTTCGCCGCCTCCATGCCTGTGATGGTTGTCGGCTCTTCCTCGACCCCGAGAAACATTTGCCAAGGTATCACGCATGAGTTTGCCCCAAATCGCAGGCCACGAACTGCAAGACTTGATCGGCGGAGGGAGCGTGGGTGCTGTTTACAGGGCTACGGGATCGGGGGGCGGGGCGCTGGCGGTGAAGGTCTTCAGCTCGATGTCGATCAATCGCAAGGGGCTGGCTGCAACTCTGCACGGGCTGCAAAAGATGCCGGTGCATCGCGGACTGCTGCCGGTGCTGGGCTTCGATTTGGATCGCAGTCCCTATTATGTGATCACGCCGCTCATCGGGGTGGCAACCAAGGATGCACAGGGGCGCAGGTTCTGGCAGTGTCCAACGCTGGAGAGCATGTGCGGGCGGGTGCCGCCGGATACGGCTTGGCGCTACATTTACGAGATCGCGGATGCTCTGGCGGCGGCGCACAAGCATGGTGTGGCGCACGGGAATCTGAAGTGCAGCAATGTGCTGGTGACGGATGGTGAGGAATGTGCGACGCGGCTAGGGGACTTCGGTCAGGGTTACGTGGGTGGTGTGCATCACATGGAACTGCGCGATCACTTCATGTATCTCGCTCCCGAGCAGGCAGTGCAGCCCGATGGATTTTTCGCGGGCATGGGTGCGTCATGGGATGTGTATAGCTTCGGTGTGGTGGCGTATCGCTTGCTCACCGGGCAGTTCCCTCGCGGGGAGCAGGCGTGGGCTCAGGAGTCTGCCACGCGGCAGCAGAAGATGGCGCAAGGCCTGAACTACGAGATCAACAGTCTCGCCCTGCTCCGTGCGATCCAGGCGCAGCCGACGATCTCGTGGCCGAATGCTGCGGGCACGCCCTGGGACGAGAGACGCAGGCACATCATCGAGCGAGCACTGGATTTTGATCCGGCGGTGCGGTGGCGTGATGTGCGCGAGATTGCGCATGAGTTCGAAACGCTGGAGGCGGACTTCGTTCTCGCAGAGTCGCGCGCGGAGACTGAGTTTGAGAAGAAGCGGCAGGCGGGCAAGATCGCGCGCTTGCACTTGTTGTGGATGAGTCTTGCGGGAGCGCTGGGGGCGGCCGGAGTGTATGGAGTCACCACGCAATTGCGCCTTAACAACGCCCAGGCAACGATCGTCGGTAACGAGGCGGCGGCGAAGCAGGAGATCGACACTCGTGATGGCAAGATCGGCACGCTGACCAAGGACCTGAGTGATGCGCGTGCGGCGCGTGAGATCAGCGATCTGAACCTTCAGCGTGCGCAGACCATGGTGGATCAGCTTGCGACGCAACTGCTGCAATTGCCCACGGGCAACAATCTGGAAGTCGCCTTCTCGAAGCAGCAGCTCAGCGATACGGCAGGCTTTCTTCAGGCGGGTTTGCCCGATCTTGAAAAGCAGCCCTCGCTTGCTCCTGAGCGTGCGCGGGCGTATGGGAATCTGGGCATGATCGCGCTCAAGCAGCGCAACTCGGTCGAGGCGGTCAAGTTTCTGGACAAGGCGCGCAACGAGCTGCACGCCTTGATCGCTCGTGAGCCCAACAGCAAGCATCTCAATCTTTACCAGCAGTGGCTTGGTCGGTTCAGCATGCTGCTGGCAAAGGTGCGCGCGTCGCGTGGCGATGGTGAAACGGCGCTCTCGCTGTTGAAGGAATCAACCTCCAATCTCGATCCAGGCTTGAAGTCGAACCCGCGTGATCGGAATGCTCGCTTCGAGGCTGCACAGGCTTGGTTTGATTATGGTTCACGATGCCGTGCGGAAGGCGATGTGGCTGAGAGTGATGCCGCCCTGCAGAAGGTGACAGCCGCGCTGGATGAGCAGGTGATCGGTGCGCCCTTGCTGCCTGAGGAGCAGTTCCTTCTCGCTCGTGGCGACCTGGAGCGCGGACTCACTCTGAAAGACGGTGGCAAGCTGGATGAAGCGGCGGCAGCCCTGCTGAGCGGGGTGGAAAAGATGGCCACGCTGGTCGCAGGCAGCGCACCACGGAACCAAGATCAGGCAATCATTCTGGCCGAGGGCTACACGGAGCTGGCGGACATCCTGGGCAGGCACTTCAGTTCCAAGGAAGCGACCGAAGCACATTTCGAAGCGATCAAGGTGCTGCTCGAATTAGTCCGTCTGGAGCCAGATTGGAAAGAGGCCAAATACCTCCTGGCACGCAACTATGCCGCCGTGGCCAAGCTGGATCGCAATGTGGGCAATGGTGCCGAAGCGATGCGCAAGATGAACGATGCGCTTCAGGCCGTGAACGAGGTGGTGGCTGATGACACCGAGAACCGGCAGTATCTTTTCCAGCAGGCCAAGCTGCGTGGCGAACTAGCGGAAATGCTAGGCGATGGCGGCGAGCCCAAGAAGGCGTTGCCCGTGATCTCCCAAGCGCTCGAAAACTTGCAAAACCTGCTCCAGCAACTGCCCAACGACAAGCTGACTTCCGCCCGCCGTGAGTGGGAGGTGCAGCTTGCCGTCATGCACGGCGTCAAAGGCCAGATCTGTGAGGCGGCAAAGCAGAAAGACGATGCACGGAAGAGCTTCAACCTTGCGCAGAAACAGTGGGAGCGTCTCGTCACGCTGGGTGCGGATGGCGAGATCGTGCAGAATGGGATGACCTGGGTGAAGAACCGGCTTCAAAAGCTGAAGTAGCCCGATTCCTGGCCCACGCACAGCACCCTTCCGGTGTGTGTCCATTGGGCCAAATAAAAATCCCGCGCTCCGACGGGCGGAGAGCGGGATTTGGGAAGGCTGGTTGCGAATGGCCGCAGCGCGAGGGCTTCAGTAGTAGTCCTTCTTCAACATCTTGCGCTTCATGGAGCCGACGCGATCATGCAGTGTGGAGATGTCCATGATGGCCTTGGTCAGCATGGCAGACTTTTCAGGATGCTGCTCGCTCATGGACTCCACCTGGGCTTCCAGTTGATTGATGGCGATCTTCATTTCTGTGAGTTTCTTGGAGTCCTCATCAGTCGCACGATTCTCTTCGATGGTGCTGTTGATCACCTCGCACTGGCGCGTCAGGTAAGCGACAGATTCAGGGACGGCATCGGGGCCACCTGCAAGGCGTCCGGTTTGATCCACATGGGGCTTCTGCGGCATGAGGTGAGCAGGGCGCTGAGGCACCACGGACTCGGGCTCGGGGGGCAGGCCGCCGCCTTTCGGATCGATCAGACGAGGTGTGATGAAGAGCATCAGGTTCTTGTGGTTCTTTTCGCGGCTCTTGCTCTTGAACGCGTAGCCGAGAATCGGGATGCGGCCGAGGAATGGCACGCCGCTGTCGGAGACCTTTTCCTTCGCTTCGTCCAGCCCGCCGATGGCTACGGTGTAGCCGTCGTTCACCTCGACTGGCGCATTATAGACGCGCGAGGTGGCCACAGGGTAGTTGTTCCCAGAGATGAGTTGCGAGCCAATGATCGAGGACACGGTGACCTTGATGTTCAGGAGCACGCGGTCGTTTTCCATCTTCTTGGGCAGGATGTTCAAGACGGTGCCGATAGGCAGGTAGGTGATGCTCTGGGAGGTGGCTGCACCACCGCCGCTCGAGATGGCCGAGGAGCCGTCGAGCACGGGTTGATTGACCACGCTGCGGATCACCACTTCCCGGTTGTTGAGGGTGACCATGCGCGGGTAGGAGACCGTTTTGGTGTCCTGATCGTTGAGCATCGCACGGAGCTTGAAGCTGAGATCCTGCGACGTGAGCACCGCAGCGCCAGGCCAGAAGGTGCTGGCGGCGATGTCGTTCAGATTGCTCATGGTGAACAACTGAGCCACGTCACCACGGAGTCCGCCGGATTGATTGGGGATCTGGTTGTAATCGATGTTCCAGCGCTTGGTGGTTTCATCGTAGCTGGTCTTGGTGGTCTGACGGAAGGTGCCGTTCTGTCCGAGGGTGCCGCTCCAGTCGATGCCGAGTTCCTTCGATGGGTCATGGCTGGACTCGATGAACTTCACTTCGATAGCAATGAGTGGCTGCGCTTTGTCCGCTGCGGCGAGATAGCCTTCCACCCACAGATGCTGGAGGCGGGTGGCGACGACGTAGAGCGTATTGGAATCAGATTTCCAGATGACCTTGGGCTGGTGGGCCTGGGAGAGCTGATTGGAATTGCCCATTCCGGGAACGCCAGCGCCTTGGGCACCAGTGCCTGCCTGTGCGGCGGCGAATCCCGCTGGCGATGCACCACCAGAGCTGCCGTCTTCGGCTTCGGGTGGCAGATCGAGGATCGAACGAATGTCATTGATGAGTTCGCTGCGCTTCACCTTGAAGGTTTCTTTGGCTCCCTGGAGATCGACCGAAGCCGACTGGATGGTGCCAGCTCCCGAGCCGCCACCGCCGCCGGTTCCTTCGGTGATGTTCTCCACACGCTCCATCGCATTGTAGCGAATGGAGTAGCTGCGGCCTTCGAGTTCACGATCATCGGCAGGGCGGATATACCACATGCCGTTGTCTTCGGGGATCAGTGAGAGGCCGTTGGCTTTGCAGAGCGTCTCCAGAACGCTGAACGGACTGGCATTGATGGAGAAGGTGATAACGCGACCTGCCTCGGGGCTGTCCTCAGGCAGGGAAATAAAGGAGAGCTTCGCGTCGGTGGCGAGGAAGCGGAGCACATCGGCCAGATTGGACTTCGAGAAGTCATACTGTTGCGCTGGGGAGTTTCGCAGTTCCTGCGCCTTGGCCTCGTAGCGAGGTGGAAGCTGTCGGATCGACTGTCCGATGGTCCCGTCGAACTGCGCGTGCAGTCCTGTCGAACTCGCGGCCATCAGGCAGGCGAAGAGGTAAAGGGAGGTGAGTTTGATCTTCATGGGGGTGAAATGATAAGGAGCGGCAACTTCTATATTTTATGGAAAATATAATTAACTACAACTATTTTTATCGCTTTGCTGAACTTTTTTGTCTCCGAGGTGGTCTAGGAATCAAAACAACTATCAAATTTAGCAAAATATTATGATTTCCATATTTACAATCTGGCGTTGTGTGAAATAATGTGCTCTTACTATAATTGTAACTTTAGCTGAACTCATTTGGTCGTGAACACGTCCCCTGCCTTCTCCAACTCTCGCTCCCCAGGCCGCTGGCGGTCAGCTTTCACGCTGCTGGAGATCTTTGTCACGATCGCCTTGATCGGAGTGATCACGGCCGTGGCTGTGTCGCAGATGGGCTCAGGGCTGCCACAGGCTGTGGTCGATACCCGCCTCTCTTCCGATGTGGCCCATCTCAATCAAATGGTGTCCGTCTATTTAGCGGACGGAGGCTCCCTGGATGGGATTACCTCTGAACAGGGTGTGATCGATAAGTTGAAGCGGGCTCGCTCATCCGCTGAATCCAAGACCAATGTGGGGGTGACCACTGGACGGCTCGTCGATGTGCGCCTCCGTGCGACACTTTCGGCCAATGCCTCAACGACACGCGCCGTCTGGAACCCCACGACGAAACGCTTCGATATTGGCACCACGGGTGGAGTGAACAGCTTCACGCTCGATGACAGCCTCGCGGATGCCAATTTCCCCCTCGACACACGCACTGCCAGCCGAATCAAATACAATTCCTCCAATGGCTGGGTGTGGGGCACTTCTGGAGCCGATCCGAACATCGCCTACAACCCGCCGAACACCGCCAATCAGACCAATCAGGGCAACAACTTCGATCCCACCATCGATCTGCCTTCGGGAACAACGACCGGGACGGGCACCGGAACCGGGACGGGCAC
The DNA here is from genome assembly GCA_963204975.1 of Verrucomicrobiota bacterium. Lineage (GTDB taxonomy): Bacteria > Verrucomicrobiota > Verrucomicrobiia > Verrucomicrobiales > Verrucomicrobiaceae > JAEUHN01. Next base: position 33,950 of record CAUJJC010000040.1, read on the forward strand.
TGGGACAGGAACTGGCACCGGAACAGGAACCGGGACGGGCACAGGCACCGGACCTGGAAGCACGCCGACCACTCTGCCCACGCCGATCATCAGCCCCTCCGGTGGCACCTTCAGCGCCGCCACCTTCCCCGCGAGTGTCACCATCAGCAACAATGGTGCGCCTGGCGGTGCCGCATCCAAAATCATCTACCGCAAAAATGGCAGCGCCTGGATGGACTACAGTGGCCCGATCTCACTCCTCTCGGGTGATCGCATAGAAGCGATGAACCTGTCGCTCAGTGCTACAGCCTTTTCGGACAGCGCAGTCACGGGCCAGGAATACTACAGCCTGGTCAATGGATTCACCGGTTCAGCCGCAGGCACCTGGACCGACGTCACGGGCGGGCCGACGCTCGATTATGAGATCACGCCCGGCAGCCCAACGACATCCGTCTCTCACGGCAACACGCAGCTCGACCTTGGCAATGGCGAGTTCCTGGACGCTGGCGTGGCGAACGTGCTGTCCTACACCAAAAACGACTTCACCAACATTCAACCGAACGTCTCCTTCAAGCTCGGCAACCTGGATCTGCTCAACGGCACCACCTTCTACGATAGCGAAGCCTCCAGTGTGAAGCTGCGGATCAACCTCAATCTCACCAACCCGCCGATGAACACGACCATGGATATCGTGTTCAACCTGATCAACACCGAGAACTCCCCAGACCGACTCGCGAGCGCTGACATCGTCGAGATCGCCACGCCCCAGCCGACTTCCTTCACCATCGATAACGTGACCTACACGCTGCAGCTCAACTGGGTGACTCTCGATCCCGGAGCCGGCGTCGTTCAGGGCAATCAATTCCTTGTGTTCGAAGGTGCGGCCGCTCAGGCGGAACTCCGCGCGACACTCTACTCCAATCACTAACACCCACGCTTCCCCGTCGTATGGATGACATTCATGAGCGCAGCCAGCTAGGCTACCGAATCCTTCACCTCTCGAAGGATCCGGGCGTCAGCGACTTCTACATCACCCCATGGGAACAGCTCACTTACAAGCGCAACGGCAAGCTCTACTTTGACTCGTTCGTCTATCAACCAGAGCGCCCCATTGAGGTCTCGCCAGGATGTATCGACTACGCGGTCTCTCTCGGGAACCGTCGCTATCGCGTGAACCGCATGATCACTCGCGGACGTCCTCGCTGGACGATGCGTCTCCTGCCAGAGACGATTCCCGATGTGGCCAAGATCAGCGTGCCACCCGCCGCGATCAAAGCCTTCCTCGAAGCCAAGAACGGCCTCTTCCTTGTCTGCGGAGCCACGGGCTCGGGTAAATCGACCACCATTGCATCGCTCATTCTTGAGCGCGCCAAGCGTCGTCAGGAGCACGTCGTCACCTTCGAAGATCCGATCGAATTCCTTTATCCACCTGGACTGCCCTCCTTGATGTCCCAGCGTGAAATGGGCACCGATGAGCATGAGTTCGGCACGGCATTGCGTGCAGCTCTTCGTCAGGCACCTGACGTGATTCTCGTGGGGGAAATTCGTGATGGTGAAACGGCGGAAATCGCCCTTCAGGCTGCGGAAACGGGCCACGTCGTGGTGGCCACGCTGCACACCTCGTCCGCCGCGCAGACCGTTCAGCGTTACCTCAAGCTGATCCCCAGTGACCGCCTTGAAAATGCGATGCTGTCCTTCGCCGATTCCTTCCGCGCTATTGTGTGCCAACGCCTGCTGCTGGATGAGACCAAAGGGAAACGCTTCCCGATTCACGAAGTGCTGCTGCCCTATGATTCAGTGTGCGGCATGATCCGGCGTGGTGAGTTCAAGAACCTGGAGCACGAGCTGGAAGCCGGCTTCACCCGAGGAATGCAGAGTTTCGAGCGCTGTCTCAACATGCGCATGGCGGACGGCTGGAAACCCGCCCGCGCCAAGGCCACCGGCTTCACCGAGCACGAGGTCTATGACTACCTTTCCAAAGAACAACTAACTGCCGTTTACGATGTGGGATGATATAAAAAGTGTGCTGACGTTCGCCGCCTTCCGCCCGGATGCCGACGATCCTGAACTTGCATGGCTGAAGCGTTCGGAAGGACGCAAGAGCCTGTTGCTCAACATCAGCCGCTCGCAGGTGAGCTGGCGCTCCTTCAACAGGCGCGGCAAGCTCGATCAGGCGGGCATGCATGATGGTGATCTCGCCGATGTGGCCTCCCAGCGAGGTGAAGAATGGCGTAGTCTGACGGAAGGCGGGTGGTGCGTGGTATCGCTCAACAACCGCTTCATCATCAGCCTTGAAAACGGCCTGATGCGCGCTGACAACCTTAACCACCTGCTGCGCACCAACCCGCGCTCCGTGCTGGGCCCGAAGTATGACCGCGGCAAGCGCTATGCCTTGTATCACCACACGGATACCACGGCCAGCATGCTGCTCGCCTGTGAAGATTCCATGGTGAAGGTTACCGAGGATGTCCTCCGCGGCATCGGCTTGAAACCTGGACGCATTTGCTGCGGCCTCTTCGCGATGATGGAGTATTCCATTCGCAGCATCGCAGAGAGCAGCCGTGGGCAGGCACCGGGGAGCTACCTCCTGATCGCTGCGTGTGAAGGCTCGATTGCCGCTCTCGCCCAGCAGGATGGGCAATGGCGCGATCTTCGATGCCGCAGCGGCCTGGGTGCTGAAGGGGTTGAGACGGCGCTCCAGATCGTGAGCCCGCTGGTGGCCAAGGCCCCCCCTGGAACGCCCGTGTTTTTCGTCAGTGATGGTCAGGACGCTTCTTTCCGCACCACCTTGATGGAGCAGCTTGAGCGCGTCGGCGCACGCGATCTCACCCAGGAAGACCTCCTGTGGAAGGTCATTGGCGAGCATTGATCCGCCTTCTCTTTTCAACCCATTTTCAATTCAGTTTATGAGCCAGTTTCTCTGCCACGATTTTAAGACTCCTCGCACCGATACCTCTCGGCGTCTGCCGGGCTCGATGCGTCTGGTGCCCGTCATGTTTTATGTGGTCTGCCTCGCCACCGGGTTCTTCATTTTCAAAGACATGAAAGGCATGAAAGAGGCAGAAAAGCAGCGCCTTGAAGCCGTGAAGGAAAAAGAGGAGATCGCGGGTGAACTCACCAAGCTGGATGAGGAAAAACTGAAGATCGAAAACGAACTCTACCGTGCCCAGTCTGTGGCCAAGTGGATGGAAGGCAGCCGCGTCATGCAGCCCATCACCGTAGCCATCGCGCGGACCATGCCGCTGGAGACAAACATTACTGAACTCAGCCTGGAGCGCAGCCCCGAGCTGCCTTCGCAGATCTCCCTCCTGGTCCGAATGATCAACGCCACCGTCGCCGAAGTGCCCAAGATCGAGAGCGCGGTCAACCGCCTCCACTACCGCACGCACTCAGGCCAACAGGCCAAGCAAGGCGATCAGGTGGAGTATCGCTCAATGCTCGTCTGGCAGGACCAGTAGGTCTCTTGTTTCTCACCTAACACTTTCCCACACACCCATTCCATGAACGGCAAAAAAATCGCCTGTGTCGTCTTGCTCATGATCATCGGCATCGCCGCCTACTCCGGCCAGATCGTGCATCAGAAAGCCGAGGCCAAACGCGCGGAAGCTACGGCAGCGATGGACGAGGCCACGGCTGAGCGCGGCAAGCTGGAAACTTCCAAGATCCAGACGGAAAAAATCCGGATCGAATCGGACGAATTGCTTCGCTTCCTGCGCGCCTGGGAGCCCTACGCTGACCGCATCCAGACGCAGTCTGAGGTGGAGGAATCCGTTCTCGCCAGCCTTCGTTCTGCCAATTTGCTCATCCTGTCCCAGCGATTTGAAAGCAGGCAGATTCAAGTGGTGGCAGGATCTCCTGGTGCCGCCATCACCAAGCTCGTCCGCGCTTCCCTGGTCCTCGAAGACGACTACGCTAAGACCATGAACTGGATTGGCGAACTCGAGCGCCGTCTGCCCATGGCCCGCATGATGAACTGCCGCATCACAGGTGGCGACAATGGACGCCAGGTGCGTGCCGAGATCGCCATCGAAGTCCCCCTCGTGGACCTGAAATACAATGCCATCGCGAAGAAGTAGCCGGGCCTCCTGCCATATCGACATGTTTTCATTTCTCCTCACACCCGCGCATCTTATGAATCGATTTCATCCTGCATTGATGGCGCTGATCCTCTCTGGAACCCTGGTCCATGCACAGACCGAGGAACCCGGTGACTCCGAGAAGATCCGCTACCAGCTCATTCTCCCCGATGAGAAGACACCCGAGATGGTGAAGCCTACCGAGACCAATCCCTTCAACAAGTTTGATGGCGGTCTGATCAAGACGGAGGAAGCCAGCAGCGCGGAGAACCGGGTGAAGGATGCCTTGATGGCGATGCGAGTGTCTGGAGCGGCTTTCAATAGCGATGGCTCCGTGCGCGCCGTGATGCTGGGACCGATCAAACTGGAGCGGGGCAATGTAGTGCCCCAGGTGATACCCGATCAAGAAGTCAGCCTGCGTGTGAACTCGCTCTCGGAGAGCACCATCGAGCTGTTTTGGGTCGAGAAGAAGCGGAACGTCGCGCTGCCTCCTCGCCCTGTCATCATTCCGGTCAATCTGAAGCCCTTCGTTCGTTATGTGCTGCCGAGCGCTGATCCATCACTCGCGAATGATCCCGTTTCAGCACCGGCAGGTGGTCCCGCGAGATCCATCGGATACCAGACAGCCCCAGGCTTTCACGCTCCGCCTACCACGCAGCCTGAGACACGCCGTGCCTCCGTGGCGGATGAATCACCTGCACCCGCCTCCGTTTCATCGCAACAGCAGCAGCCACCCGCTCCCACTGTCGATGACAAGCATCCGGGCAACATGCTGATGAAGCTGCTTCTCGACAAAGCCGTGCACACTCAGCAGCCCCAGGGCAATACACCTGCCAAATGATCTCCCGAAGAACATATTCCTGCGGATTCACAGCCGCCGAATTGCTCTTCGCAATGGCGCTGGGTGCGGCCGTTATCGGTGCCGCAGCTATTGGCTATGCAACGATCGCAAAGAATCGGCCCACCACCTCGGCGACGGCGACTATCCCGCTCTCCAGCGCGAAGCTGACGAACTATTACAACCTGGCGCAGACCTCGATCATCACTGCGGTGGCACCGAACTATGGATCGGCAGCCAAAGCGGAGGATCTGCGCGAGCGATTTATGGCAGACATTCACACGGCTACAGCGGTGTTCCCATTGGCTCGCACAGGAGTAAACACCGTTCGTCCCGCTACCATCCCGTTCAATCCGATTACGGACAACATCGTCGATCAACCCCAACGCTTTCGCGAACTTCTCATCAGCAAGGGATTGGCGACAGCCGCGACATTTGTGGACCGTCGCAACTACGACGAAACCTCGCCGAATTGCAGCATCTTCGTGATCGGTTACAGCGCCGATCCCGCTTCGATGACGGTGACTGCGGTTTATGACATAGATGTGGACAAAATCACGACGCCCAAAGGCTTCTACGCCTCGGTCAAACGATACGTGGCCACTCCCACCAGTGCAGCCACACTCACCGCCTACTACGACATCTTTTACCCCGCCTACGATGGCTCACTTTGGCCAACAACGACGGACAAGTTTTCGCCCTTGTGGGTCAGTTTTGAGCGTCAAAGCCGCCAGTATATCAGCCCTGCGGAGTCCGCAGATATCAACCGGTTCAAGGTGGCCCGCGAGCAGCCATTTTATCTGATGTGGTGGCCTGATCCGGCGGCACCGACACTCGGTATGTATCGGGCCTCGAATACCTCCTACCCGTCTAGCGACCCCCGCAAGGTCTATAACCACATGGCAGGACGCACGAGTTACATGTTCACCGTGCCTGCCTTCCCTTCCTTCTTTTAGCCCGCTTTTACCTGCATGAGAATTCCCCAACAGTCCCGCATCTCCGCCCGTGGCGGCCTGCTGGTCGTGGCCCTGATGATGACCATGCTTGCCGGCATCTTTCTCGCCGGGTGGGTGGCCTTGTCGAATGCTCGTGCGATGCAGGCCCGCAATTCCGAGTATGCCATGAAGCGTCGGCTGGCACTTGAGAACTCGCGCGCCTACATCCGTCAGGTAGCCCAGGAACATGCCTTTACCGGCAACAGCACATTGGCTCCTTTGACCACTGGGGACGTGGGGCCTGGCTACGGCGGGCTCTACACTGACACGGGCTGGACCGACCTCGAACTCTACGGACTGCCTCCTGATGCTGTGAGCTACCCGGCGACTGGTTACTACACGAAGCTCTTCCCGTTCAACGCCTTCGGCTTGCGCCCGAATGCGTGTTTCGCATCCACTCAGAAGTTCACGCGCCCTTCGGCCTACACGGGGGTGACTTACGACTCGATTGATCCCTTCAATGGCTATGTCTTCCTCAAGGGCATTTTCCCCTCGTTCGCGGGTGACGCTTTTGTGGTCTATCGCAAGCCCGTCGGGGCACCGGGTGAGATCAACATCTACAACTTCCAGGTGGGCAATACCTTGGCCACTGCACCAGGGAGATTCGTCGTGCGCGATCCTGCCTCGTTCTATGACTCGGCGACGGTGGACCTTGGCGTAAAAAAGGTCTTCGATGTGAGGGCCAAGAAATTTTACATCCAGAAGTATGATCCGCTCAATCCGATGATGGCGAGGAGCATTTCGACGGGTGGAGAGATGTATTCGGCGAATATTCCTGCGGCCCCGTCCACCTTCGGTCCATCCAGTGGTGCCACCACGACGACCGAACTGTTCCGTGGCGACCTTAACATCATCAAGAACACCTACGTTCCACCTGGACTGCCGGCGACTGTGACGCACCATCCGAACTGCCTGTGGGAGATTCAGAATCGCGAGGCGCTCAAGGCGGTTTCACCCGTGCCTGTCCAGACGATCAGCGTGGGCACACCCGTGGGCACATCGAGCGATCCTTATTGGATTGCCGACGAAGTAGCTGATCCAACGATTGCTCCTCCCGGGTTTCCTCGCGGATACGAAACCTCATTTAAAGTGCTTCACATCCAACTAAACCATTCCGACCTGCCAAACCTCCGTGTTTATCCGGTTGTAAACCAAGTCATTTTTCATGGTCAAACTACAAATGCTCAGTTTACCGCAGCGAGGGATATGACACCCCGCATTGTATTATTTGTTCCGGACCCTAGTGTGTTCGGGACGTTTAAGGACGTAAGATTCGTTGGCGAGAATAGCCGTCCTTTCGTTCTTGGAACAAAAGCCCAATTGGTCGGGGAAGCCATAGAATTCTATTGGATGCCACCTAACGCCAATGGGACGCCGTTGACCCTGGATTGGCGAATGATCTATATCAACGAAGGTCGGCAGGTCTCCTGCTTCCGTCCGCCAGGGACAGGCGGCACTCCTGACTCCGTCATCGTCACTGGTGGATTCTTCACGAACTGGTCCATCCAGCGAACGCTCGTCGGTGCCACTGAGGGGGCCCAAGACACTGCTGTGGCCAACAAGTTCATCCTCCTGCCTGAGGTGCTCCCGATGCCTGCAACGGCTGCCAGCTACTACTTCGCATCAATCCTTCCGCGCGAAGCCTGGCTTGAAACCTTTTTCCAACACGCCTCACCATGAAGCGCCTTCGTCGTTCGGGATATACTCTTATCGAAGTGCTCACTGCTGCAATCATCGTCGGCGTGGGCATGACGGCTGCGGTGTCCATGAGTTCCACCATGATGTTGCAGGAGGAGCTTAGCTGGCGGGTTGCCGTAGCGATGAATTATCAGGAGAACAGTTGCCGCCTCTGGCAGTTGGGTCTCAGCCCGAATGAAGTCAGAGCGGTGATGCCGGGCGTCGCAGGGCATCCCTTCCTCAACGAGATTCTAGATGACTCGGGTGCTCCTGACGAACACCTCGTGGTCATGAACAACCTCGGCTACGCCGACCACAGCACCATCGGTGTGATGCAAGGGCTCACTAACACTGTCCAGGTAGCCAACTTTGCGGATGCCGATGAGGGCTCCAACACGGAAGCCAGAATTTACAGACCTCAGACCACAGGCACTGCCTACGAACCTTAGCCTTCGCCTTTCCCTGCCATGCTCAAAAAAGTCACCATCACCAATGTCAGCTCCGGCAAGTCGGAAGTCACGCTCGTGGATACCGATACGCAGGAGAAAGCCCTGATCGGAAGCGGTGTAGCCTCCAACGAAACCGCCACGGTGGAAGACATCGTGGGTTTGGACGAAACCATCCACCGGCTCAGTTCCACCAAAGCCAGCGTCGATGACTCGGCGAACTTCTTCAGTGGTCTGGCGCGATGCCTGGATCGCAACATCGGCATTACCAAGGGCCTGCAGCTTCAGAGCAACCGTGTGAGATCTGCCCGCTACAAGGGTGTGATCGGTGATTTGGTCACCTCGATCGCTGCGGGTGAAAAGCTATCTGAGGCGATGGCCAAGCATTCGGATGTCTTCCCTGATCAGATCCTGTCGCTCATCATCGCTGGTGAGGAGGCCGGTCAGTTGGCGCGTGTTTGCCGACGTATTGGTATGTCGTCCCGAAAGTCTTCGAAGATTATCAGCAAGCTCAAGAATGGTCTCATTTACCCGGCGGTGGTTATCGTGCTGGCGGTGATCGTGGTGATCGTGATGAGCTTCACACTGGTGCCTGCGATGGCAAAGTTGTTCGAGTCTTTTAAAGCGCCTCTGCCGCTCGGAACCAAGGCGCTGATTGCCTTGTCCGATCTCTTCATGCATCAGCCTTACATGGCGGCACTGCCGTTTGTGGCGCTCTACTTCTTCTTCAAGAACTGGGGCCGCATCTCGGAGCAGCACTGGGTGCAGGATCTCGCGCTGAAGATTCCGAAGGTCCGCGACATCGTGCGCAAGTCCGCCTCGGCGATGAGTTTCCGAACGCTGGCGATGCTAGTGGATGCCAATGTGCGTCTCTCCAGCGCGCTCGAGATCACGGCGAAGGCGACGTGGCACTACCACTACAAGACCTTTTTCAACAAGCTCTGCGAACACATCGCTGTGGGCCGCACGATGCATGAGGGATTCATTATGGAAGGGCACTGGCTTGGGCCTGACTCGCGTATGATTTGCGGTCTGATCGAACTCGCGGCCGAAACCGGCACGGGCACCGAAATGCTCAACGAAATCGCTGATGACTATGAGGAGGAACTCGATGGCCTCGCTGGCCAGATCGACAAGCTGATGGAGCCGCTCACAATCATGTTCCTGGGCACGATCGTTGGCTTCCTGATCTATGCGATCTATGGCCCCATCTTCAGCCTCGGTGATGTGATCCTGCCGAAGAAGAGGTAACACGCCAGTGCGCGCTATTCGCTCTTGGCCGTCGGCACTTCGGTGTGTCGGCGGCCAAACAAGCGCACCAGCACTCCGCTGGCAGCGATGAGGACGGAGGGAATGGCTGGCGGGCACCATACTTGCAGCGCCTGGAAGGCGAGGTAGCTCGCTGTGAGAGCAAGGAAGAGGAAGAGCACGGCGCGCGTGAGTGCTTTGTGCTTTGGCCAGAGGAGCAGCAGAAGACCAAGGCCTCCAGCGATGCCCCAGGCGATGAATTGTCCAGTCTGTGAGAGCACACTTACTCGTGGCAATGCTAGTGCGGTGGCTACCGTGGTAGCGCATTGAGAAGCTTTCGATGCTGAGCCTGCGATGTCACGATCCATGCCGAGGATGATCGTTTTGCCCTTGCCCAATGCCTTGGTCAGGTCTGCATCGGAGCCCGTGACCTCTGGCACCATGAGGTCCAGGGCATTGACTTTGGGCACCTCGATCTCAGCAGCAGTCCAGCTTCCATTAGCTGGAGTGGGCACGAACCATGAATCACTGAAATGGACGCCCGCACCTGGGCCGGTCGTGATACGGATTTTCTCAAAAGGAACGCGTCCAGAATTCGAGAGAGCCTGGAGTTCTAGTGAAGGCACCAGACCATGGTTTGTGCGGACAGCGACTGCCGTTGAGCCTGGCATGACGAGGCCGATGTCGGCTTGTCTGGAGAGGGCGGTCTCAGGCATGGCTAACACACGTTTGGCCTCGGGCAGTGAACGGGCCTTGTCGCTACTGCGGCTGATGATGGGCAGGCGCTCCCGGAGGATTGTGAGGCTCGCTTCATCCCTGTCGCCATCGCTGCTGACTGAGGCCGCCATCACGATACGTGGGATGGGCACGAGGGATCGGGCCAGGGAGTCGATGAACTCGGGTTTCGGCTCCGGCCAGTGCAGGGGATCAGCGATCACGAGGACGGAAGGCTCGTAAGCGGCGAGGTTCTTCACGATCATCTGGTAGTCGATGGGCAAGGGTGGCCAGGCGGCATACTCGTCCTTGTCCTCCTCACGCAGTCGGACCAGGACGACGTCGTTTATCTTGGCTGGATCGGGTTTCATTTCCTGCCTGGCATTGCCCAGCAAAAAGTCGAGAAAGCTCTCGTCTAGCTCGCGGAAACGCCCGCGATCCTGCTCCCCATGAAGCCACCACGCCAGACCCGAGAGCACACTGAGCAAAAAAATCGCACGCACCATGGATGGTTGATAACCCGGATTCGGCGTCGGGTGCAAGCTGGACCTGCCTTATGCCGCATGGCGAACTCGTCAGAGTCCCAGCTTGAGGCAGTCAGCTTCACTCTGCGCTGGCACCTTGCGATCCAGCATCTAGCATCCAGAGATCCCAATCTCAGCCACCCACATGGCCGCGCCGAAATACCGCTTCATCCTCTGCTTCGACTTCGATGGCACGCTAGTGCAGCCTGAAGGCGAGTTTCGATTTCATCCCGCCATGGGCGATGCACTGCGCATGCTTCGCCAGCAAGGTGCCGCCTGGGTGATTAACACGGGGCGCAGCCTGAGCCAGACGCTGCAAGGCCTCGGCCAGCATGGCATTTTCCAGGAGCCTGATTTCATCATCGCTCAGGAGTGCGAGATCTATAAACCGGGCTTCTTCAGCAGATGGACCGACTACGGCGCATGGAACAAGCAGGCGCGCAAAGCTCACGACCACTTCGTGCGTGATCACAAGCCCTTCCTTGACCGGATCAAGCACATCGTGGAGACCCAGACGAAGGGCGAGTTTCTTGAGGGGGATTTTGGCCAGCTCGGCATCGTGGCCCACAGCGATGAGGAGCTGGATCAGATTTGTGCGCTGATCGAGGACCATCGTCTGCGCGAGCCCGATGTGGGCTACCACCGCAATGGCATCTACCTCCGCTTCTCGCATTCGGGCTATAGCAAGGGCAGCGCTCTTGGAGAGCTGGCACGGCTGCTCAATCTCACAGCCAATGAGTGTTTCGCGGCTGGAGATAATCACAACGATGTATCCATGCTCGATACCCGTGTGGCGCGCATGATTGCCTGCCCAGGAAATGCCTTGCCACCGATCAAGGTGCATGTGCAGCAACAAGGGGGATTCGTTGCCAATGGCGTCGCAAGCAGCGGCATGTTGGAAGCGCTCGCGCATTACTTCGGCGGCAGATAAGCCAGGGCTGCCACCAGCCGATAGGTCGGGGAGCTTGTGATGATGCTCTCTTGAAATCGCCGTGTTTGATTGCGTGGCAACCAAGGTAAGGACGGTGCCTTTGGCAGGGGTGTGAGGCTTCAAAAAGTGAGGCCGAGGCGTCGTAGATTTAGAAAATCAACAAAAGCTAAACTTTTCTCTTGGCAAAATATCAATAATTAATATAATAACCACGAATTCGATAACAACTCGCCACATCATGAAGAAGCTCATCCTCATCCAAAACGACTTCTCCGGGGCCGGCAAAAGCACGGTCATTCGCCTCCTTCGTCGCTACCTCCATCAGCACCATGTGGACCATCAGTTCCTCGTGTTGGATGAGGAAGAATCCAGCATCGAAAATGATGCCCGTTACTTGAACCCCTTCCAGGGTGGCTCGAAGGCCCTCGTAGCTGCTCTTGATGATGCCGACATCACCCTCGTCGAAGTCGCCAGTGGTGCCGGTGAAATGTGGATGAAAGCCTACGAGCAGCATGAGTTCTTCCACCTGCTTTCCGAGATGGGCGTGGAAGTGACCATCGCATTGCCGGTGACCAATGATCCCGAGAGCTTCGATGCCATTACCGAGGCGGCCGAAGTCTATTCGGACAACGTTCAATACCTGATCGTCCACAGCACCACGAGTGCTTATGATGAAGACGACAAGGGCTGGGACACCAGCTATGCGGCACGCGTGATGGACATGTTTGAAGCTGTCGAATTGCGCATTCCAGCCGCAGGCATCGAAATGGAGAATAACTTCCGTCTCCAGCACACGGACCTGGCTTCCGCCTTGCTCGAAACGGGCGGTGAAGATCGCTACGGCAAAGAGTTTGGCCGCTGGATGAAGCGCTCCATGGGGCAGATCGAAACTGCTCGTCAGTATGTCTTCGGCGACGCTTTCCGCTCCCTGGCGGACAACTCGAGAGATCCGGTCAAGCGCACCCGCAAGGCCAAAGCGGTCGCCTAAATTTCCTCCCCAAAACCGAGAAGCGGTCATGCGAGTGAGTGCGCATGGCCGCTCTTTTTTTGAATCAGGCAGAGCGAGTGCCGAGGCTGGCTTGAATGCGGCGGGCGTCGGTGAGGGCTTCGTCCACGGTGCTGCCGAGCACGGTGAAGTGGCCCATCTTGCGCCGCCATTTGGCGAGTTCCTTGCCGTAGAGGTGGAGTTTCGTGCGGGGATGATTGAGCACAGGTGACCAATCAGGGTGCTGAGTTTCCGAGGGCCAGACGTCGCCGAGCAGGTTGATCATCACGGAGGGGCTATGGGCGCTCGCGTCCCCCAGCGGAAGGCCGCACACGGCTCGCATTTGCTGGCCGAACTGGCTCGTTCGGCAGGCGTCGATGGTGTAGTGGCCGCTGTTGTGCGGGCGCGGTGCGATCTCATTGACGAGCACTTTCTCTTCGGCGGTGACGAACATTTCCACGGCCATGGTGCCCACATAATTGAGCCCCGTGGCAACGGCTTTCCAGAGGTCGAGCGCTTGCTGGATCACGGCTGACGAAACACGCGCTGGGGCGATGGTCACATCCAGGATGTGGTGCTCATGGATGTTTTCCACGCAGCCATGCACGGCGGTGCTGCCGTCGATGCTGCGGGCACCAACGACGGAGACTTCGCAAACGAAGGGCACCCATTGCTCGACGACGGCGTGATGCCCTTCGAAGGGTTGCCACGCCTGGGCGAGATCCGTATCCGCATGCACCTTGCACTGGCCTTTGCCATCGTAGCCGAAGGCGGCGGTCTTGATGACACAAGGACGACCCAGCTCCACGACAGCGCACTCCAGTCCGGCGAGGTCCTCCACGATTCGGAATTCCGCACAGGCGATGCCTTGATCGCGAAGGAACAGCTTCTCCCGTTCGCGATGCTGCGTGGTGTAGATCGCATCACGGCTGGGGCGAAGTGGGCGCTTTTGCTCGACGGCCAGGAGGCAGGCATCGGGAATGTTTTCGAACTCGGCTGTCACCACGTCCACTTGGTCGAGAAACTTTTGCAGCGCCTCGGCGTCGGCGTAGTCCGCATTGATTTCCACGTCAGCCACCTGGCCTGCGGGACAGCCTGGGGCTTCATTGGTGAAGATGACCACGCGGTAGCCGCTGCGCCGGGCTTCTAGCGCAAGCATCCGTCCGAGCTGGCCACCTCCGAGCACTCCGATGGTGGCGGGGGGGAGAAAAGGGGAGGGCATCGCCATGGGCTCGATTACTTCAGCTCCTCCTGGCTGGCCAGCACCTTGGCTGTCTGCTTGGCACGGAAGGCTTGCAGCTTTTCAGCGAGGGAGGCGTCATGGTTGGCCAGCATGGAGACGGCGAAAAGGCCGGCATTGGTCGCACCAGCGTTGCCAATGGCAAAGGTCGCCACGGGCACGCCGCCGGGCATTTGCACGATGGAGTAAAGGGAATCGACCCCGCTGAGGGCCTTGCTTTGCACCGGGACGCCGAGCACCGGGATGGTGGTCATGCTGGCTGTCATGCCCGGCAGATGTGCAGCTCCGCCAGCCCCTGCAATGATGCAGTGCAGGCCCCGTCCTGAGGCCGATGTGGCATAGTCGTAGAGCAATCCGGGCGTGCGATGAGCGCTGACCACCTTCTTCTCATACGGAACGCCGAAGTCTTCCAGCACCTGGGCGGCGTGTTGCATGGTGGGCCAGTCGGAACTGGAGCCCATGATGATGCCGACCAGCGGCGAGGGGGAGACGGATTCGCTCATGAAGTGCAGAGTTGCGCCGCTGCTGCGGGCCGTCAACGGGAGCCGTGAAAGGAAGGCCTGAAAGGCCCGGAGATCAAGATTCTCAAAAAATTCTCCGCGAACTGCGTCACAAAAGCCATGCGATTGGGTAAACACAGTGTCATGATCCGCTCCCGCTCGAAAAATCTCCCCATGAATTTCCGTGAGAAACTTGAAACTCGCATTGAGGCCACTGGCTCACGCCTTTGCGTGGGGCTGGATATCCGAGCCGAAGCGGCCGATGAAAAAACCAAGCGGCTCATTCTGCGGGTGATCGAAGAAACCGCCGCCTATGCGGCTGCCTTCAAGCCCAACTCAGCCTACTTCGAGGCTCTCGGCTGGCGTGGCGTGCGAATGCTGGAGCAGATTCTCAAAGAGATTCCTGGCGAGATTCCGATCATCCTCGACGTGAAGCGCGGGGACATCGGCGAGACACAGGCCTATTACGCCAAAGCGTGTTTCGATGAGCTGGGCGTGGACGCCGTGACGCTCAACCCCTACATGGGCCGCGATACGCTGGAGCCCTTCCTCAAGTATTCGGACAAGGGGCTCTACCTGCTCGGCGTCACGTCGAACCCAGGGGCGGCGGACATCGAGTTGCAGAAAGCGGGTCGCAAGCAGGTCTTCCAAATCGTGGCCGATATGACCCAGTCCAGCCCGCAGACCGGTCTGGTAGTCGGTTTGACGAACGCATCTGCAGACGTGCTCAAGCGCATCCCTGACGTGCCGCTGCTCATCCCTGGGCTGGGAGCACAAGGCGGTGATCTGGCAGCGCTGAAAGGCAGCAAGCGCAAGGCACCGATCGTCGTCAATGTCTCCCGCGGGATTCTTTACGCCGAGGAAGACAAGCCTTATGCGAGCAAGGCGAAGGCGTGGGCTGACAAGATCGCCGAAGCTTTTTGAGCGGGCCTCACTCCTGTTCGAGCAGGGCCAGGAGCAGCGGAGTCGTTTCGAAGTAGCGTGTGGTGCCGCCTAGTCGGCTGAGCTGCTCCCCGATCATGTCCACCTCGGTGTTTGCGGGCACCGGATGCACGGTCTCCTGGTGGATGGATGGGTGGTCGATCATCGTGTGGCTGAGGCCGGAAACCGGATCACGGCGGATGCGGATCGAGATGCCTGGACCGCTCAATTCCAGGCCCTGAATCGCGCAGCTACCGTTGGCCTCGTGAAGCTCGACGGCGATGTCCTCACCGGCCTCGCGAACCAATCGAATGCCCTGCCCTTGGCCCACTTGGCAGTGAAGTTGAGTGCCCATCCAGGCGGCAATCATCAGCCCGCCGAGACGATGCCCCTTGGCATGATGGACGACAACACGGTTCAGCTTGGGCAGGTCCGCGAGCAATGGGGCGCTCTGAAACGCTGCAGCAAGGGTGAGGCGCAGGCAGCGCGTGCGCATCCAGGTCAGATCACTCAGTGAAAACCGCGAGGTGCGCCCCGCCCGCGCTTCCATCATCTGTCGCAGCGATTGGGCGGGGCGGGACCACTGGCTGCTGTCGATGATGAGAGCATCGATCACGCTGAGGAATCGTTCATCCAGGCGCTCCGTCAGCTCACCCTGCCACCACACGACCAGCGGGAGGTCAGAGTCGAGGTGGGCGAAGATGGTGTTTCGCACCTGATCCGCATTGCCGCCTTCGATGACGAAGGACAACTGCTCGCAGCACACCGATTTCTGGCCATTCGAGAGCTGGCAGTGCGCCGTCACCCAGGCGCGAAGATGGGGCTGTCTTTCGCCCGGAATATTGAGAATCAAGAGCGCACGGCAGGAGTGCTCTCGGGTTAGCTCGGAAAGCAGCAACGTATTGTGTTCCAAGGAGGAAGGGTCTTCACTATAGATGGCGAAGTTCATCAGCGAAGCGCGCATCTTCGCCGATTCGTCGGACCACAATTCACGCAAGGCGCTGACGACTCGAGCGACGGGGACTTCCTGGCCGAGGACAGATGTATTGAGTGCGAGGGCAGCAGACATGGCGGATTGTGGGACAGAGCGCGGGCGATTCAAGGATGAAGAACCACTTGCGCGAAGGCGCAACCTAGATACCATCACGGCCCGCTGTTTAACGCCTCCGTAGCTCAGTTGGTAGAGCAGAAGACTCTTAATCTTTTTGTCGTAGGTTCGAATCCTACCGGGGGTAGCGCGTTGAGAACAACGCGATGCCCGTTCGGCAAACGCCATCACTGATGGTGCGTTTCGCTGCGAATTCACTTATCACGTTCAAGCATGAGTGTGGTAACGAAATGCGATTATCGGCATCGGTGATCAGAACGTAATCGTGTGCATCAACCCTCATCTCTGATCCCCATGGAATACGATGCTCTCATCATTGGCGCAGGCCCTTCTGGCAGTGCTGCTGCCGCCATTCTCGCTGAATACGGTCACCGCGTGCTCGTGCTCGAGCGTGAAAAGTTTCCTCGCTATCACATTGGCGAGTCCTTGATTCCCTTCACTTACGGGCCTCTGGAGAGGCTGGGCCTGATCCCGAAGATGAAGCAATCGCACTTCGTGAAGAAGTTCAGCGTGGTCTTCATGCAGCCCGATGCCACGTCTTCACAGCCGTTCTATTTCTTTAATCGTTATGATCGCGAAACGGTGGCCCAGAGCTGGCAGGTGGTGCGTTCGGAGTTCGACCAGATGATGGTCGATCATGCGCGTGAACGCGGAGCTGAGGTGAAGGAGGAAACGTCGGTCACGGAGTTGATTCGTGAAGACGGGAAGGTGGTGGGGGTGCGTGCTGCGGACAAGGCTGGCACCGTCACCGAATATCGGGCGCGCATCACGCTCGATTGCACTGGCAAGGAGGCCTTCACCGCAGTGCGCAATGGCTGGCGCATGCGCGATCCCTACCTCAACAAGGTGGCGGTCTGGACTTACTTCAAGGGCTCCAAGCGTCAGGAAGGGATCGACGAGGGCACGACAACGGTGGCGTTCATTCCCGACAAGGGCTGGTTCTGGCACATCCCGCAGCACGACGACATGGTGAGTGTCGGCGTCGTCGCCGAAGGCAAGTATCTGAGTCGCGACGGGGTGCGTGATGCGAAAGCGATGTTCCATCGCGAGGTGGGTAACAATCTTTGGATCAAGGATCGGCTGAGTGAGGGCGCATCAACGGGGAACTACTACATCACCAGCGAATACTCCTTCCACTCGAAGCACTGCGCCTCGCCGGGCTTGTTGCTCGTGGGTGATGCGATGGCCTTCCTGGATCCAGTGTTTAGCAGCGGCATTATGTTAGCGTTGAAGAGTGGTGTGCTTGCCGGTGAAGAAATTCATCGCGGCATCGAGGAGGGTGATCTCTCGCCGGAGCACTTCGCAGACTATGGAGCTGCGATCCGCCAGGGACTGGAGAACATGCGCAAGCTGATCTACGCCTTCTATCATCCAACGTTCTCGTTCAAAGACGTGATCAAGCGCTATCCAGAAGCCGCAGGGGAAATTACGGACTGCTTATCTGGCGACGTGAACAAAGATTTCTCCCAGCTCTGGGAGCGCATCAAAGAATTCGCACCGATCCCAGACGAGTTACCTTACGGCGTGCCGCTGGCGGCCTGAGCGATCAGCGCGGCACCAGTTTTTTGAGGTCGGAGGGAAGCCAGGCACGAAGCATGGGGCCGGTAGTTGCCGTGGTGAGCAGGCACATGATGATGAACATGGTGAAGAGCTTGTCATTGAGCAGCCCGAGGTCTTTCCCAACGTTGATCGCAATCAAGCCCATCAGTGCCCGGGTATTCATGAGCGCACCGATGCTAAGGCCTTCACGCCACGAGGCTCCTGCCCATCGGGCACCGAGCGTGCAGCCCCCGAGTTTTCCAAGAATTGCAACGCCGGATACCAGTGCGCAGCCCAGCCACGCGACGGTGCTGTCGAACGACCCAATCTTGGTATTCAATCCCGTGTTGGTGAAAAAGATGGGCACCAGACAGACGATCACAAACTCGGCAAACCTCTCGCGCCATGCCTTTACCAGGGAGGGCTCTGAATGCAGGGCAACTCCGAGTGCGAACGCGCCGAAGATCGCGAAGATACCCAGCTTGCTCGTGATGACTGAGGAAGCAAAAAGGGCGCAGAACAGGAGGGCCAGATAGCCGGAAGTGAAGGTCTCAGTCTGATTGGCCTCGCATTGTTTTCTCCACACGCGAATCAAGAATGGGCCGATGACTTTGAGCAGCAACAGAAAGTAGAGAACGATCAGGCACACCTGGCCAAGAAAGGGCAGCCAGGAGAATGAGTCGCCTTGCTTCACGATGGCAGTGGCGATGCCGAGGAAGATCCATCCGATGGCATCGTCGATCGCGGCGGCTCCGATAGCCGTAGCGCCGAGTGCCGTGCGTTCGAGTTTCATTTCCAGGAGAATCCGGCCCATGATCGGCAGTGCGGAAATTGCGAGCGCGATGCAGATGAAAAGCACGAACCCGAACTTCGGAAGGTCAGGCGCGAATGTGGCGTGCAGCCACGGTGCAATCGCCAGCCCACCGGCCAGTGGCGCGAGGATACCCATCGCTGACGAAGAGAGCACGACCCTCGACTTCTCCCTCAGATGCGAGAAATCAAACTCCATGCCGACCTGGAAGAGCATTAACAACAGCCCGAGTTTGGCCAGCAAGGCCAGGGGGCCTTTGATCTCATCAGGAAAGATCGTCTCTACCACTCCAGGCATCAGGAGGCCGACGAACGATGGTCCGAGCAACAAGCCCGCAGTGATTTCGCCGACGGCGAGCGGCTGTCCAATGCGCTTGCATAGACGTCCGAACAGCCATGCGGCAGCAATGATGACGATCCATCCAATGAGAACGGGTTTGAGGATTTCTTCGATTTTGGCGGGGTTCATGGTCAGTAGGTGAGAGTCATCATCACATAGGCGAAGTCAGCGTCGTCGTTGGAGCCCGAAGCCTTCAGATAATCGCACGCGAAAAAGTGGCTGTAGCCTGCTTGCACCTCGAGGTGCTTGAGCGCCTTCCAGACGAGCGTGATGTCCAGCTCAGTCCCGGCGAAGCTGCTGGCGTCGCTGGTGATGGGGCGTGCCGTGGAGATGATGTTGGACCGATACCAAGCGTCGTTGGTGTCGGCCAGCCAGAACGCGTGGTAGTCGAGGCTCGCCTTCAGATTCTTGGATGGCTGCATGCTGAAGTGCGCCGCCAGATTGTGCAGGTTCTGCCAGGCGAATAGATCCATGTATCCGTAGTAGAGGTGGTTGGTCGGGAAGAGGTTTTGGAAGGTGGAAGTCTTGCCGTCGCTGGCGTTGCTGTCGCCGCTCGCGTAGCTGTATTCGAGCCCCAGGCGAGGCTTCCAGGCCTGGTCTTTCCAAGTGTGTCCCAGGTCCCAGTGGCCGGCGAAGGCCGTCAAATCTTCGCCCTTCACCTGCCCCGTCTGGGCCACCATTTCGACAGTGTAGTCCCAGCCTGCGAAGCGATCAGGATTGCTCGCCCATCGAGTGCCCCAGGTGACGAAGTCTGTGCCCCCCGCACCTTCTTGATGAAGCTGTAGTGCATAGACATCGGTCGTCTGGAACGCCAGTGCTCGGGTGCTGAAGTAGAGGCCGCTGAAGAACTGGTCGTCTTCGCTGGTTCCGTTGAACCAGGTTGATTGGTTGAATAGTTCGTCGCGAAGTTTCACCACGCTCGACGTGAAGGCCTCCAGCCACCAGTCATCGTGCTGATAGTGAACCTTCACCGCATCAAAGGTGCGGCTGGCATTGCCCCACTCGCCGCTGCTGATCAGTCGCTTGTCGCCATAGACGAGCGTCTGACGACCGGCGCGGAGCGAGAGGCCATTCGTTTCACCGACCTCGATATAGCCCTGCCGAAGGTCGAAGGTGTCATCGCCCTCGGCACCCAGTTGACCGATCGTGTTGGGGCGGTCGGCGAAGAACTCGCGAGTGTCCTGTCCCTCAGCGACAATGCGCAGCCACGAGGCTGGCTGCCAGCTCACTCCCAGCCGAAGCCGCTGCTCAAGCCATGAATCGTCCGTGAGTGCGTTAACATCGTCGTTGAAGTCGAAACTGTTGTCGCGCCATTCACCGCGCACACGTTCTTGAAGCGTGAGTGACCAGTCATCTCCGAGAGCGATACCGACGGGTGCCGCTTTGACAGGTTCACTGGCGAGTGCCGCGCGTTCGCCACCATAAGTGCTGCTGACGATCAGCGCGAAATGGACGATGAGAGATGAAGTGAGAGTGAACCGCACAAGTCAGCTTTAAATTGGATCGGGTAGTAACCAAAATAGAGTTTCGCTATCAATTTCATGCCCGAATGGCATAAACGAATGCGCCCAGCATCATGGACCTTCGCCACCTTCGATACTACCAAGCCGTTGCCGAGGAACTGAGTTTCTCCAAGGCAGCGCGCCGTCTGCGCATTGCCCAGCCAGCGCTGAGTCGCGCGGTGCAGGAACTGGAGCGCCATGTGGGAACGGTCTTGATCAGTCGCAATCGGCGGACCGTTCAGCTCACGCCTGCGGGAGCGGTGATGCTGCATGAGATCGGGCTGCTGCTGGAGCGCATCGAGGACTCGCTGCGTCGAGTGCGCCGCACGGCCAATGGAGAGGAAGGCGAACTGCGCCTGGGCTACATTGGGCCACCGACGCGCGATTTCCTTGGCCCCTTGCTCAAGGAATACCGAGAGACCTTTCCTCGCGTCACGGTCATCCTCGAAGAGCGCACGCCGGAACGTGTCTGGGAGATGGTGTCGAGTGGACGATTGTCGATCGGGCTCACGCGTCCTGTGCTGGCGCACGAGGCATTGGGCCTGCGCTTCCAGGTGCTGAGGGATGAACGCTTTTGTGCCGCCGTGCCGGTCTCCCATCCGTTCGCGAAGAAGGCCACCTTGCCCTGGCAGAGTCTCGCGAATGAACCCGTCATCGTCCTAGCCAGGCGCGAAGGTGCCAGCTCGCACGATGCGATTCTCGCCGCCTGCCAGCAGGCAAAATTCACGCCGCGCCTGGCGCACACGCCCAGTCTCATCGGCACCATCTTGCAATACGTCGAAGCCGGAGCCGGGATCGGCATCGTTCCCGAAAGCACGATTCGCAGCTCGACCACGATGAAGCTCGTGCCCCTCACGCCACGCCACAGCATTCCGCTCGTGATGGTCTGGAAAGAAGGCGAACTCGATCCCGCCGCGCTTGGCTTCCGAGACCTCACGAAGCGCTGGCTGAAGGACCAGCGGCTTTGAATGTGAGAGATATCCAGGAACGTCGTCCCGGTATGATCGGAAGGACATCGCAATCAATCGCGCAAGTAGCTGCATGGCTCTGGTCTTGCGTTGGTCTTCACTGGCCAGAGAAAATCGTTGGTAGTTGTATTCTGCTTTTCTGGGTGATGGTGCCGTATTTTTGGTTTCAGCATCACCACCAAGGAGTTCGCTGCGTGGTTGAGCCTGGCTGGTTTGATCGACTTGTGCCCTTCCATCCCATGTGGGGCATTCCATACTTGTTTCTTTATCCGATGGCATTGCTGGCCACTTTGTGTCTGACGGACCACTTGGCATTGCGCCGCTGGTGGGTGGTCAATGGACTGATGCCTCTTCCCGCTTGGACCTGCTTTTACTTTGTCCAAACTGAGTATCCTCGACCGACAGGTGGACCTTGGCCCTGGCCTTACAGTGCAATAGTGGAGGTGGATGCACCTTTGAATGTCACTCCCTGCCTTCATTCGGCTTATGCGTTGCTGGCTGCCTTTTTGTTGGCGCAGACTCTGCGGGTTTGCAGACCTGCATGGGCTGGGATGTGGGCTGTGACCCTTTTGGTGCTCGTTTCAATCGTGGGCACACGGCAGCATCGAGTGGTGGATGTGCTGCTCGGCTCGCTCTTGGCTGCCGTCGCGTGGGCATGGTTTAGATGGACTTGTGGACATGCCCGCCAATCCGCCCAGACGACAGGGCAAAATCAGGGCAGGGGACCTCCTAATTCACCCGCTCTGAAGAAAAATTGATAACATTTCGTGCCAATCCCACTACATCTGCTATATTTTCCAGATATTTAGCACATGCAGACCGTCGTCTCTCCGCATCAGCCTCCTCCCTTGCCCCCTCCGCAGGCAACGGACGGGCGTGTGCCGAATGCGCCAGCGCCGGAACTGCTCAACCAGATGATCCCCCAGGGACGCTACCTCGCCGATGCCATCATTGGCATGGGAGGCATGGGGGTGGTTTACCGCGGCATCCAGGTCAACCTGAATCGTCCGGTGGCGCTCAAGCTCCTGCGCAAGGGCGATGGCGCGGCCTACGCCTTCGAAGATCGTTTCCGTCGTGAAGCCATCGCCATGGGGCAGCTCACGCACCCGAACATCGTTGCGATCTATGACTTCGATGTGATCGAGCAGGACTACTTGTTCTTCGTGATGGAGTTCGTGGACGGCACCGATCTCGCCGAGATCATGCGCACAGGCGGCATGACGCCCCAACTCACGCTCATGCTGCTGCCGCAGATTTGTCATGCGCTCGAGTATGCGCACTCACGCGGCATCGTGCATCGCGACATCAAGCCCGCGAACATCATGGTCACGAGACGTGGCGAAGTGAAGGTGACCGATTTCGGCCTCGCTAAGAAGTTCGATCAGATGAACTCCTTCGTCACCATGACGAACATGATCATGGGCACCCCGGAGTATGCCGCGCCTGAGCAAGTCGATGCCCATCGCGAGGTGGACCATCGTGCGGACATTTATGCGTTGGGCGTGATGATCTATCAGATGCTCACCGGGCAGCTTCCACGCGGTTCCTGGCAGCCACCTTCGGTGAAGCCGGGAGTGGACCCGCGGCTCGATGCCATCGTGATCAAGGCGATGATGCAGGATCGCAATCAGCGCTTCCAGTCGATCACAGAGATGCGTCACGCGATCGAAGACATCACCACGCGTCCGCTTTTGTCCTCGGGCAACACCGTTGCCCTCACCAAGCAGCCACCGCGCAACACGCGGAAGATGACACCGCGTGTGCTGCTCCTTGAAGACGATCTTTTGGTTCGTGACGTGCTTCGTCGCAATCTGGAAGCCGCAGGCCTGGAGATTACCGAGTCGGGAGATGGTCGAGACACCATCCGCATTTATGAGGAAGCCATGCGCCAAGGCAGGCCTTTCGACATGGTCATCCTCGATCTCACGATCCCTGATGGTCTCGGCGGTGCCGACACCATGGAGCACCTCCGTCGTGTGGACCCCCACATTGTGGCCATCGTCTCCTCCGGCTACCGCGATGATCCCATCATGAATGAGCCTGCGCGCTTTGGCTTTGCAGGTTCATTGCCCAAGCCCTACCAGCGCGAGGCTTTGATGCAGTTGGTCAATGGGGTGCTCGCGAACGCCTCGCGGCGCTAACTCGTTGCGGCCCCAGTGGTGCGAGGTCCGTAACATCCGGCATGAAGCGCGTGCTCTGGATCTTGCTCTGTCTTTTGTTGGTTGGGTGTTCTGTGTTCGCGTTCAAGAACTCGCGGGCCAGCACTGAGACCCCGGATTATCGAGTCACTCGCACCGATGGTGCTTTTGAGCTGCGTGTGTATCCTGCGCTGCGCCTCGCGAAAACCGGAATGGCCAGCGACATGGACGGCAGCTTCATGCGTCTCTTCGGCTACATCACGGGCAAGAACGAACGCTCCGAGTCCATCGCGATGACCACGCCAGTGATCATTGATCGAAAGACGGGCGAAGGCAGCATGAGCTTCATCGTTCCGAAAGCCACGCTCGACAAAGGGGTGCCTCAGCCCAAGTCCGAGCAGGTGCGGATCGACGATCTCGCGGCTGGCACTTTCGCCGTTCATCGGTTCAAGGGCACCAGTCGCGGCAAGGACGAAAAGGCGGCGCTTGAGGCACTGAAGGCATGGTGCCAGGCCCAGAAGATCGAGGTGCAAGGCGAGCCGCTCTTCGCCTACTATGATCCGCCTTGGACCCCGGCGTTCATGTGTCGCAACGAGGTGCTCCTGCGAGTGAAGCCGTGAGATGTGAGTGCTCGCAAACGTAGAGGGAGCCATGCGCTTCGCCCTGCTCCTCTTTGCCTTGCCAGTCCTCGCCCAGGACAATCCTTTGCCATCGGCCAAACCCGTGCCGCAGGTGCAGGTGCTGCCCTTGCCACACTCGATGTCTCGCTTTGAACTTGGTCGCGAAGAGCTGACCACCAGCCACTATGACCGGGCTGACATGCGGCCCTTCTGGTATCCGATGATGGGCAGCAAGGGAGTCAGCTTCGTGCGCATGGGGCATCCACATGATCCAGTCACGCACAGCCATCACAACGGCGTTTGGATCACGCACAACAGCGTCAATGGCATCGACTTCTGGGGCGACTACGCGAAGGAGCAGGGGCGCATCGTCACGCAGCGGGTGGATCGTTACGAGGACGCGGATGAAGCTGCCGCGATGCTGATGACCAATCACTGGGTGCGCGCCTCCGACAACGAACTCCAGCTCATCGAACTCCGGCGCAGTGAGGTGCGACCTCTTGATGGACGGAAGAGCTGGCTGATGTTGATCGACATCGAGTTCGCCGCTCCAGCCGGCAAGACAGCCACCTTCGGCCCGACCTTCTTCGGGCTCGTCGGCGTGCGTATGGCCAAGACCATCGGCGTTCATGACGGCGGCGGCCGCATCCTCAACAGCGAAGGCCAGATCAATGAGAAGGAAGTCTTTCGCAAGCCCGCCCGCTGGTGCGACTACAGCGGACGAGTGACGAATGACGCGGATGGTTTTGGCGGCATCACCTTGTTCGATCATCCGTCCAATCCCCAGCATGGGAAGGCGTTTCATGTGCGTGACGATGGCTGGATGTGCGCCTGCACCACACCGGAGGCCGCCATCGAAGTCACGGACACGCAGAAGCTCCGCCTTCGCTATGGCCTGTGGGTCCACGATGGAGTCCCGACGCAGGCGGATTGCGAAGCGAAGTGGCAGGCCTTCACCGCCTTGCCTCCCGCCGATCCGAAGAAAAAGTAGGCCCGGCAGGCGTGGTCCTGCACGATTCCAAACGCCTTCACAGCTCTATATTGTCGATGAGCCGAGCCTTACCGAAGAAGGCGGCGACGGCGACGACACTGGGGCGCTCGGCGAGGGACTCGACCGGTTGCAGTGTCTCGGCATCGCAGACTTCCAGGTAGTCAAGGCGTGCGATGGGTGAGTCGCGTTCGAGGATGGACAAGGCGATGGCCTTGAGCGTGGCGGAGGATCGTTCGCCGCCGAGGAAGGCTTCGCGAAGCGCGAGCAGTGCACGACGCAGGGCTGGAGCCTGTGCGCGTTCATCGGGGGACAGGTAGCGATTACGCGAACTCATCGCCAGACCATCGGCCTCGCGCACGGTGTCGATGCCATGCAGCACGATAGGGAAATTCAGATCACGAACCATGCGGCGGATGATCGCGAGCTGCTGGTAATCCTTCTTGCCGAAGACCGCATCATCGGGCTGGAAGTAGTTGAAGAGCTTCGCCACCACGGTGCAGACGCCATCGAAGTGTCCGGGTCGGCTCGCGCCGCAGAGCACGGTGCTCAGCGACTTCTCCAGGATGATGATGCTGCGATCCGCATGATACACTTCATCCACGGCGGGAGCGAAGATCACATCGCAGCCTGCGCTCTCGCACTTCGCTGCATCAGCTTCCAGTTCGCGCGGGTAGCGGGAGAAGTCCTCCTTCGGGCCGAACTGCAACGGGTTCACGAAGATGCTCACGCTCACGAGTCCATCACTGCCAGCGAGTTCGCGGGCCACGCGCACCAGATGCACATGGCCTTCGTGCAGCGCGCCCATCGTGGGCACCAGCACCACCCGGCGCGAGCCTGCGGCCTTGCGCCAGGCGCGGAGTTCGTTCTCGGTGGGAAGGATCTGCATGTCAGATCACTTTGCGCGCCTTGAGGAAGGGGATCAGTTCATCCACACCGAAGTCGGCCAGCACCTCGCCGTCCCAGTCCATCGTTGGCGCCTTGCTCTGGCCGGAGAGATCGACCATCTCCTGCATGGCTTCGCGGTTGCCGCTGACGACCACTTTGCGATAGGCGATCTTGTGCTGGTCCATGTAATCGAGCACGTCGTCGGCGATC
>CAUJJC010000041.1 GCA_963204975.1 Verrucomicrobiota bacterium
TCTCGGGGCGCTCGGCATCGCCTTCCTGATCGCGGTGATGACCGCCGTCACCTCCCGCATCACGCCAAGCAATGGCGGGGCCTATGATCCGAGCACTGGTTACACCGGGAACAACATGGCGCTGCACCCCGGTGCGTATCCGCTCAAGACGATGTTTGATGCTGGTGATCTGAGCTTCATTGCCAACGTTGGCACTCTCGTTGGCACCCAGGCCGTTACCCGTGCAAATTTCAATACTCTGCCCGCTGCTGCCAAGCCTCCGCAACTCTTCTCACACTCAGACCAGCAGGTGCAGTGGCAGTCGTCTTTGCCAGACCAGCCCTTCTCACGCGGCTGGGGCGGTAAGATCGCTGACCTGCTCTCCGGCTTGAATTCTGGAGACCTCAGCATGTCTGTCTCCATCGCTGGCGTTAATAGCTTCCAGGTGGCCTTTGACCAGCCGGCCTACTTCATGAACAGCTCCGGCGCAGTCTCTGCCCTGAGCGGATTCAATTCCACCGCTCATCCTTACGGCAATGGTCTTCGCAACACCTCTCTCCAACCCATTTATACCAATCCCGTTACCACACCTGGGAACAAGTATAACCCGATGGCGAGCCTTCGCACGGGTGGTGATCCTCTCTCGGGCACCAACTACCAGCACAACGCTGCTGGATGGAGGCTGCGAGCTATTGAGCAAATCATGGCCATGCAGCACTCCAGCCTGCTGGATACCGGCTACAATACCGCTCCCGAAAGTGCTCGCATCACCGAGGGTTTGGTGGGCAATGCACTGGCGCAGACCGCTAACTCTGATGGCACCACGTCTCTGGACGTGCATTGGAACAACTGGTTCCAGAACGGTCTTTTCAACCCGCGTATCCCAGACATTGCGAACCAGATGAAAGTCGTCGCCCGACTCATCGCCGGACGCAGTCAGTTGTCCAACACCCGTCAGATTTTCTTCGTGCAGTTGGGCGGTTGGGATACGCACACGACTCAGATCCCAGGCCAGACCACAGCGGGCCACTATGGCCTCGTCAACCAGATGAGCCGGGCGATTCGCGCCTTCAAGGATGCCATGCAGACCATTGGTATGTGGAATAACGTGCTGCTCTTCAGCGCCTCTGATTTCAACCGCACACTCACTCCGAACAAGAGCGATAACAGCGCGGGCTCTGACCATGCCTGGGGCGGGCACATGTTCGTGGCGGGAGGCGCTGTCAAGGGAGGCAAAATTTGCGGCCAGTTCCCCAATCTCACCGTCAATGGAGGCATCGACTGCACTGGCAATCGTGGTCGCTGGATTCCCAGCACTGCGCCTGATCAGGTCTTTGCCTCCATCGCGAAGTGGTTTGGCTGCTCGGATGGCCAGATCGATACGGTTTTACCGAATTTCAAGCGCTTCCAGCCTGACCTTAGTTCGACAACTCTTGGCAACAAGAACCTGGACTTCCTGAACTTCACTTAGCACTCGGGCATCTGCTCGTGTTCCAGTTGAACTGTGCTCAGTGATGGCTTGCATCCTGGCCATCCTGTCATGCCCAAGCGTCTTTCGTCTTACCTTCTCGCGATTCTGTTGCTCGCCCTCCTGGCGGTCACCTATTACCTCACGCGTGCGGTGAACTCGCCTGAGTTGCAGAAGGCCATTGAGAAAAAGAAGGGGCAGGTGAGTTCCTCGAACCCACCTGCGGTGCCCCTTTCATCCGTGTCCTCTCAGACTCCCGCTCCGCCGCCCATCGACCCTGCAAACATGGAGAAGGCGGTGCGACTGAATTCTCCTGAATCGACGGTCACAGAGGACCTCCAAATTGTGCATGAGTTCGTTGAGCTTTACCGTCGAGCTTTTGGTAGCAACCCCGTCGGTTTGAATGAAGACATCACGGCGGCACTGACAGGCACCGCAGATCCTTCTCGTCCAGGCCGCCTGTTCCCGCCTAGCAGTCCAGCCGTCCGGAATGGTCAGTTAGTAGATCGTTGGGGCACTCCGTTTTGGTTTCATCCCGAGTCCGGCACGAAGATGGAGGTCCGCTCCGCTGGCCCTGACAAGGAGTTGTTCACGGCTGATGATGTGATTCTCGCCCAGTGAAGTCCTTACCACGCGCAGATTCTGTGTGGGAACGATGCTTGCCTTGGCGGCGAACCTTCGCACTGTTTCGCCATCGCGGTGATTCGTCTCCATTGAGCAAAGTCACGCGTATCTCTCTCAAACCCCCATGATGCGTTTCACCACCCTCATCAAAAACCCTGCCGACTGGATGCGCGGCAGCGGGCCACACTCGGACATCGTCATGACGAGCCGGGTCCGCCTTGCCCGCAATCTGCGCAACTATCCCTTCCCTGGCTGGAGCCAGGAGAAGCAGCGGCAGGATTTGCTACAGCTCGCCCGTCCCTTTGTCGAAGCCCTGCCCGAGATGAAGGATGGCTACAGCGAGGAATATGCGACGCTGAGCAAGATCAAGAAGCAGGTCCTCGTCGAGCGCCACCTCATCAGTCGCGAACACGCGGCACGGTCGTCAGGTTGTGCCGTCGTGGTGGATCGGAGGCAGAGCGTCTCGATCATGATCAATGAGGAAGATCACTTCCGAATGCAGGGCATTCGTCCAGGTTTGAGCTTGCGGGCGGCTTTTGAAGCGATTGATCGCGTGGATACCGAGTTGGAGGAAAAGCTGCCCTATGCCTTTGATTCGAAGCTGGGCTACCTGACGGCGTGTCCGACCAACTTGGGCACGGGCATGAGAGCCTCCGTGATGGTTCATCTGCCAGGTTTGGTGCTGACGGATCAGGTAAGCCAGGTGATGAAGGCCGTCACGAAAATCGGGCTCGCCGTTCGTGGCCTTTATGGCGAGGGCACTGAAGCTCTGGGAAATCTCTTCCAGATCTCCAATCAAAAGACCTTGGGCGAGAAGGAGTCGGACATCATCTCCGAAATCGAGACCGTGGTCCAGGGCGTGCTCAAATCTGAAGAGCAGGCTCGAGTGCGGCTTCGCGAAGATCACTTCACCATGCTCAGCGATCAGGTGGGCCGTGCCTATGCGATCTTGCGCCACGCGCACATCTTGAATTCGAAAGAGGCACTCAATCTTCTTTCCATGCTCCGCCTCGGGGCAGACCTGGACATTGTCCCTCAATGTGATCGCAGCATCCTGGACATGCTCCTTCTGGAGATCCAGCCCGCGCACCTGCAAATGCGCGCCGGACGTGAGCTTTCCCCCGAAGACCGTGATGTGCTGCGTGCGGAAATTACACGCCAGCGTTTGCATTCAATCGGCGGTCCCACTAACGTTTCACAAATCGATTCGCCAACCCCCACGGAAGGCACCCAACCGGAGCAGAATGATGAATAACTTTACCCCCAGAGCCCAACAAGTTTTAGCCCTTGCCAGAAAGGAAGCAGACCGCTTCAATCACAACTATGTCGGCACCGAGCATGTGCTCCTTGGCCTGATCAAGCTCGGTCAAGGCGTTGCCGTGAATGTGCTCCAGAAGTTGAGCCTCGACCTCGACACCGTGCGCATGCAGGTGGAGCAGCAGGTAGGCTCCGGTCCCGAGACCAAGAGCGTTGGCAACATCCCTTACACCCCGCGTGTGAAAAAGGTGCTGGCTCTCGCGTCCAAAGAGGCGAAGCAGCTCAATCACAGCTACGTGGGCACCGAACACATCCTGCTGGGTCTGCTCCGCGAAGGAGAAGGCGTGGCCGCGCAGGTGCTCCGCAATCTTGACATCAACCTGGAGAAGGCACGCAATGAGATCCTCAAGGAACTCGACCCCAACTTCGCTTCCGAAGACAGCGATGAAGATGAGGACGAGGCCGACGAAGGTGCGCAGCCCGTGTCTTCGAGTGGCAAGAGCAAAGAGAACAAGACTCCGGCGCTCAAGGCCTTTGGTCGTGATCTGACGGAACTCGCCCAGAAGAACGAACTCGATCCTGTGATCGGTCGTTCCGAAGAGATCGCCCGTGTCATTCAGATTCTTTGCCGCCGCACAAAGAACAATCCTGTCCTCATCGGTGAAGCGGGTGTGGGCAAGACGGCCATCGCTGAGGGGCTGGCCCAGGAAATTTCCAATGGCACTGTGCCCGAGATTCTGCGCGAGAAGAAGGTCATCACCCTCGACCTCGCTCTCATGGTGGCGGGCACCAAGTATCGTGGTCAGTTCGAAGAACGCATCAAGGCGGTGATGGATGAGATTCGTCGCACCAAGAATGTGATCCTCTTCATTGATGAGCTTCACACCATTGTGGGTGCTGGCTCCGCCGAGGGTGCCATGGATGCCTCAAACATCATCAAGCCATCCCTCAGCCGTGGCGAGCTTCAGTGTATCGGAGCGACGACGCTCAACGAGTATCGCAAATACATCGAGAAGGATGCCGCTCTCGAACGTCGCTTCCAGACCGTGAAGGTCGAAGAGCCTAGCGTTGAAGATGCGATCAAGATTCTTCAGGGATTGAAGAGCAAATACGAGCTGCATCACAAGGCAGTCTATTCAGACAAGGCCATTGAGCAGGCTGTCCAGCTTTCCTCGCGCTACCTGCCTGCGCGTTTCCTGCCTGACAAGGCGATCGACGTCATGGATGAAGCTGGTGCCAAAGCACGCATCGGTGCCATGACTCGCCCTCCGGTTCTCAAGGAGATCGAGAAGGAGATCGACGATATCCGAATCGAGAAAGAAACAGCCATCAAGGAGCAGGACTTCGAGAAGGCTGCGGCTCTCCGCGACAAGGAGAAGGATGCGAAGAAGCGCTATGATGACACGCTGGAAAACTGGCGTGCCAACAACACCGAGCGCATCGTGGATGTGGGTGAGGACGATATCATGTCCGTAGTTTCCAAGTGGACCGGCGTGCCGCTCCAGCGCATGGAACAGGCCGAGACCCAGAAGCTCCTCAAGATGGAAGAGGAACTCAAGAAGCGCGTCATCGGCCAGGACGAAGCGGTCATCGCGATCAGCAAGGCTCTGCGCCGTTCGCGCGCTGACCTCAAGGATCCTCGCCGTCCGATCGGCACCTTCATCTTCCTCGGCCCCACAGGCGTCGGCAAAACCTTCCTCGCGAAGAACCTCGCCGAGTTCATGTTCGGCAGTGCTGATTCGTTGATCCAGATCGACATGTCCGAATACATGGAGAAGCACACGGCTTCACGCCTGATTGGTGCGCCTCCAGGATATGTGGGCTATGAAGAAGGCGGCCAGCTCAGCGAGCAGGTGCGCCGTCGTCCTTACTCGGTCGTGCTGTTTGATGAAGTGGAAAAGGCGCACCCGGATGTGATGCACCTCCTGCTTCAGATTCTCGAAGAAGGACAGGTCACGGACAACTTCGGTCGCAAGATCGACTTCCGTAACACCATCGTCATCATGACATCGAACGTGGGTGCCGAAAGCATCAAGCGCCAGACCACGCTTGGTTTCAACGCCATTACCGTGGACAGCGCGGACAACGATGCCATCAAGGGCAAGGTGATGGAAGCCGCGAAGAAGTGGTTCAAGCCAGAGTTCATCAACCGTCTCGATGAACTCGTGGTGTTCCGTATGCTGGAGCGCACCGACCTCAATCGCATTGTCGATCTCGAAGTCTCCAAAGTCACAGCCCGCCTCAAGAACAAGAAGATCACCGTCTCGCTCAACGAGGCTGCTCGTGAGTTCTTGATGAAGGAAGGTTACGATCCTCAGTATGGTGCTCGTCCGATGCGCCGTGCGGTGGAGAAGAACATTGAGGATCCGTTGGCGGAACTTCTGCTCCGCGCCGAGATCAAGGAAGGCGACCACGTCACGGTGGTGATGGACGAGGAAACCAAGAAGCTGAAGTTCCGTGCAGAACCTACAGGCTCGGCACCTCTGCCCGAATCAGCTGCGCAGTCCTAGCCGAGCGCATTCAGAACTCTAAAACAACAAAGCCCAAGGTGATGAGCCTTGGGCTTTGTTGTTTGGACGATGGTTATTGGCCTTTGGCGAGACGGCGAGCAGCGGCGTCTGCCTCGATGGCCTTGGCGTTGGCTTCAGCTAGGGGCAGGCCTGCTTTGACGCCAGGGCGCTTGTGCCCTGTTTCGGTGAGCCAGGCGTCGCGCATGACTTCGGTCTTTTGCTTGATGAGCTTGAGCACTTCGGTGCCCTGAGGGTGAAGGCGGAAGTCGCGAGCTTTGGGAGCAATGCCCCAGGCGTCGAGCACCGCTGCGGCCATCAAAGCATGGCCTTCGTCGCCTGGATGAACGCCATCTTTGGAGAACAGGAACTTCGGATTGCTCGCACGACCCGCAGCCAGAGCGCTCTTCATTGGCCCGTGCAGATCAATGACTTCCCAGCCGTTCTTCCGCTGCTCAAGGAGCCAGTCGGAGTAGCGGTCGAGCACTTCGTTATACTTCGCATACATTTTGCCAGGCTCGCCGCTCATGTCCACGCGCTGGGGGATGGCTTCGGCATCGAAGACAGGGGGCGTGAGGTGAATGATCTTCGCACCCGTGGCGGTGACCTTGTCGTGCAGCTTCGTCATGCCATCGCGGAAGGCTTTGAAGCGCTCTTCGACGAGGGGCATGTAGATACCGTCGTTCATCCCATAGCAGGCGAGCACGAGGTCGGGCTTCGTTTTGGCGAGCACACGATCCAGTCGCTCATGAAGGTCTGGGCGGTCGAACTTGCCACCTGCGTGTCCTGGTTCTGAAAGCCCGGAGGTGGTCTCACTGCTCAGGCCGGCGCTGATCACGTCATACTTGGTGTCGGGATCAGAGAGCACGAGTCCGGTATCGACCATCGCGATGTAGCCTGCCCCGTAGGTGATGCTGTCGCCGATAAACAGGATGCGTTTTCCAGGGGCCACGGGCGGGGCGGCCATGACAGCAGAGGCAATAAAAAGCGAAGCGAGGAGGCGGAGCATAGGTTGTCGAGGTTGGGTTGCAGGGCAGGGGAGACAAGCACGTTCCCCAGCGGAGCAACTTTCATCTGGCCACGATTGGATCAGCCTTGCTTGCGCACCTTGTTTTTCACGTCGCAGCCGCAACTGCCGCCGCAGCCACCGGGCTCGCCTTTGCGAGCCGCCCGCACGGCGAACACGAGCATCGTGATTCCCACGATGATCAGCGCTGCCCAGGACTGCCAGTCAGTTTCCATGCACTGAGTTACGCTTCAGTAGCCCAGCCAGGTGCCGACTTGATAAACCACGAGGGCGAGAAGGTAGGCGGTGCCCGTGAGGTAGCCGAGCTGGAACATCGGCCATTTCCATGAGTTGGTTTCACGGCGGACGATGGCGATGGTGCTCACGCACTGCATCGCAAAAACGTAAAACACCATCAGGCTGAGGCAGACGAGCGGCGAGTAAATCGGGCGACCATCGGGCCAGCGCTCTTCGGCCAGCCGATTGCGCAGCGGCTGCACATCCTCGTCGTCACCGCTCTCGACGGCATACACGACGGACATGGTGTTCACGAAGACCTCGCGGGCGGCGAAGCTGCTGATCAATCCAATCCCGATCTTCCAATCGTAGCCCAGGGGCTTCACGAGCGGCTCAATGAGATGGCCAGCGCGGCCCGCGATGCTATTGGCCAGTTGGGTGGAGTCGTCGGCTCCGGGCGTCTTCGGGTAAGTGGACGCTGCCCAGATCAAGATCGAGAGACCGAGGATCACAGTGCCCGCACGCTTCACGAACAGATTCGCGCGTTCCCAGACATGCAGCAGCACGCCTTTCAACGCAGGCACCTTGTAGTCTGGCATCTCCAGGATCATGGGCGACGAAGCGCCGCGCATGATGGTTTTATTGAACAGCCAGGCGAAGAA
This sequence comes from Verrucomicrobiota bacterium, assembly GCA_963204975.1. Lineage (GTDB taxonomy): Bacteria > Verrucomicrobiota > Verrucomicrobiia > Verrucomicrobiales > Verrucomicrobiaceae > JAEUHN01. The sequence continues at coordinate 7,741 of CAUJJC010000041.1, forward strand.
AAACGCGCCCAAGGTGCCGATGGCATACATGCCGAGCATCAGGCCTGCCTTGACCCAGGCGCTGGCTAGGTGGGCGGGCAGCAGCGCGGGTATCAGCAGGCCATAGACCGGCAAACGTGCCGAGCAACTGGCCAGGGGCGCGATCAAGATGGTGATGAGACGATCCTTCGGGCTGTCGATGGTGCGCGTGGCCATGATGCCGGGCACTGCGCAAGCGTAGGAACTGAGGAAGGGCAGAAACGCCTTCCCATTTAGCCCCACGGTGCTCATCAGGCGATCCACGACAAACGCAATGCGAGACATGTAGCCCGTGTCTTCCATGAGCCCGATGAAGAAGAACAAGATGAGAATCTGAGGCAGGAACACCAGCACCCCCGCCACACCTGCGATGACGCCATTGACGATGAGATCGCGCAGATCACCGGGAGCCATCTCGGACTGGACCCAATTCCCCAGAGCACTGAAGGCACTCTCGATCCATCCTTGAGGCACCTGGGCGATGCTGAAGATCAGGTAAAAAAGGACGCTCATCACCGCCAGCATCGAGAGGCCGCCCCAGATCGGATGGAGGAACACGGCATCCAGCTTGTCCGTGATCGTTACCCCCGGCTGATCCGGGCGTTTGAGCACCTGAGCACATAGCTCTGAAATGGCTGCGTAGCGTGCATTGACCAGCTCATCCTCCCAGCCGGGAAAACGGCTCTCCAGGGCCTTTCGGCACTCGACGATGCGTTCGAGGTGGGCAGCGTCGATACCATAGTGCGAGGGATCGTGATCGCTGATGAGATAAAGAGGTTCGAGCAGGGTGGCCTCGGTTCTCACCGCCCCGGCTTGGCAGAGTAGGCCTCGGCTTCGTGCGAGTTCCGCCTTCAGAGGCTCGGGCAGAGGAGGGGAGTGCCACTTCGGTGCCTCGGGCGCAGCCTGGCTCATGGCCAGTTTCAGTTCGATCAAGCCCTGGCCGCTGGTGGCCTGCATGGGAATCACAGGAATCCCGAGCAAGGCCGAGAGCTTGGGCACGTCGATGCGCCACTCGCGTGCTTCGGCCACGTCGATCATGTTGAGCACAAGGATGACCGGGAGGCCGAGTTCCAGCACCTGGGTGAGCAGGTAGAGATTGCGCTCCAGATTGGCGGCATCCACGATGCAAATCACCCGATCAGGGCGCTGGGTGTCGGCGCGTCTGCCAAGCAGCACATCGCGCAGCACCGCCTCGTCGGGAGAGCGTGCATTGAGACTGTAAGCCCCCGGCAGATCGATCAGGCGTAGCTTCTTGCCGTGCTGGGAAATGCACTCGCCGACCTTCTTCTCCACGGTGACACCGGGGTAATTCGCCACCTTCTGGCGCAAGCCGGTGAGGGCATTGAAGATCGTTGTCTTGCCGCAGTTGGGGTTTCCCACCAGGGCAAAGAGTGGCTCAGGGTTTGATTCACTCATGAGGCGGCAAGCTCGATGAAGGCGGCTTCATGATTACGCATGGCCAGTCGGGAGCCTCGGACGCAGATTTCAATCGGCTCTCCCAGCGGAGCCCTCCGCACGACTTTGACCCGCGTGCCTGGCACCAGCCCCAGCTCGCGCAATCGGGTCAAAGCTGGTCGGCCACAAGGCATGGCAGCAATGATGGCCGAGTCGCCTGCGGGCAGTTCGGAGAGCTTGGGGGCGGGAAGCATGAGGTTATGCTATTGAGAACGCGTCGCAAAACAAGGACATTTCAGCCGACTTCTCACCCAAGGTTGTGCCGCAGTCCGTCGCGATTGGTCCGGGGCTGGCTGGGGCTTGGGCTAAACCAGTTTGACCACGATGTCCTGGAGGGTGAACCCCGCTGCCGAGATTCGGTCGGCGGCATTCGACAGATGCCGGTAGATCTCCCGGCGCTTGAACATGTTGATGTAGTCCGTGCCCTGAAAAAGCGCGGCCAGGGCGCGGCGATAGGACTTCTCGGCCCGACGTTCCGCCTTTCGTGCCTGGTCTGCATCCGTGGCAGCATTAGCTGGGTGAGTAGCGAGCTTGCTGAACCCTGCCGCCAGGGCCTCGGCACCTTCCTTGATGTGCATGGCGATTTCGAGCGTGAACTGATCAGGCCCCACCCCCAGCATCTCCATCTCGCGGATCGTCGTCTTGCAGTAGTTCACCACCTCATCGAGCGACACGATCGCTCGGTAGATGTCCTCGCGATCCATGGGCGTGGCGAAGGCTGCATTCAGCAGTTGGATGTTCTTTGCCTTGAAGTCATCCTGATCGTGCTCGTCCTGCACGATCCGCAGGGTGATGCTGCCAGCATTGGTTTCCATGAAATCGACGAGCAGAGCGGTCGTCTTTGCCACCATCGCACTCTGATCGGCCAGGATACCAAAGAAGTCCGGCATCTTCGGGAACAAGCGGTTACGCAGACGTTGAAAGAAGGAAGGGCGTTTCGTGTCCATGAGGGTGTGTCGATTTAATGAAACAAGCCGATGGCCGCGTGGAAGAGCGCGCCAATGCTGACCGCCATGATAGCGGCACCAGGGATGGTGATGATCCAGGTCCAGCCAATCTCCTCCGCCTTCTTCCAGCGCACGGCGCGAGGGCGTTCGGCCGCGCCGATGCCCATGATCGAAGTGGTGACCACATGCGTGGTCGAGACCGGAGCACCCAGAGCGGACGCTGCCATGATCACCGCTGCTGAGGTCAACTGCGAGTCCAGGGCATGAATGGGGCGCACTCGGTAGATCGAGAAACCCATCGTTCGAACGATGCGCCATCCGCCGCTGAGCACACCGCACGTGAGCGCTAGTGCACACGCGATCATCACCCAGAAAGGAACATGGAACCCCGTCTGCCAGCCCGCGAGCACCAGCACCATCGAGATGATGCCCATGCTCTTCTGCGCATCATTGGCCCCATGGGAAAAGGCTAGGCCGATGGAGGTGAAGAACTGCGCACCACGCAACCAACGGTTCGCACTGGGGGAAGCTCGATACAGCACCGCGAGCATGATCTTCTGAATGATGTAGCCCACGACAAAGCCAGCCACTGGTGACAGCAGCAGTGCCAGGAGCACTTTGGTGACGCCGTGCACCCGCCCTTGCATAAGTTCGCTGAATCCCCAAACAACATGATGTCCACCAACACTCGCCGCGACAGCCCCGATGAGCCCACCCACCAGGGCGTGCGAGGATGATGAGGGCAAGCCCTTCCACCAAGTGATCAAGTTCCAAGACAAGGCTCCCGCCACACCTGCGAGCACGATCTTCACTGCCTGCACACGGTCCACTTCGGTGAGGTTGATGAACGATCCAATGGTGTTCGCCACCGCCGTGCCGCCGAGCAGTGGTCCGAGGAACTCGAAGACGCCAACGATCACCACCGCCATCATCGGCGACATGGCGCGTGAAGCGATGACTGTGGCAATGATGTTCGCGGCGTCGTGGAAGCCGTTGGAGAGGTCAAAGATCAGCACCAGGACAATCGCCAGCACAGCAATGAGTGAGAGCGTGTCCACTGGAGTAGAGTTGGAATCAATCCAGTGTCGTGGTCGCACGATGGAATCGCGTGATCACGTTCGGATCAGGGGTGAGATTGACGGGCGGATCATCGGCCGAACGATACGGCATCGAGTTCAAAACGTGCCGAATACTTTCCAGGCGGGCCTTTTTCTTGTCGTTTGCACGCACGATGATCCATGGGCTGAACGAGGTATGCGTCTTTGAAAACATCTGCTCCTTGAAATGCGTGTATCGATCCCACTGCTCCTGCGCCTTCATGTCGATGGGGCTCAGCTTCCACTGTTTGAGCGGATTGTGACGACGTGATTCGAAGCGGCGCAACTGCTCCTCCTTCGAAATCGAGAACCAGAACTTGATGATCGTCACGCCGTCTTCGTAGAGCATGTGCTCGAACTCCGGCACCTGCTGGAGGAAACGTTGATACTCCTTGTCCGAGCAGAAGCCATTCACCGGCTCCACTACCGCGCGATTATACCAACTGCGATCAAAGAACACGATCTCGCCAGCATTCGGAAGCTGATGCACGTAGCGCTGAAAATACCACTGGCCGCGCTCCTGATCCGTGGGTTTTGGCAAAGCCACCACCCGCATTGCACGCGGATTCAGATGCTCGGTGAAGCGGCGAATCGCACCGCCCTTGCCAGCCGCGTCACGACCTTCGAACAGGATGGCAATGCGCTTGCCCTTCTCCTGCACCCAGCGCTGGAGTCGCACGAGTTCCACCTGCAATTGCTCAAGCTCCGCCTCGTAGCGCAGCGTGTCCATCACCGCACCTACCTTGATCTTGTTGCCTCGCAGCAACTGGATCAAACCATCGCGAGTATTGATACGCCGCATGTCTTCTTCCGAGAGACGGAAGTCGGATCGTTCGATGGGCAGCTTCCTCAACTCCATGCCCATCGCAGGTTCGGGAACTGAAACAGGTGCATCAGCGGCAGGTGCCTTGATAGACGGCTGAGTTGACTTGGTGACAGGGCTCTTGCGAGCAGTGGTTTTGCGAGAGATAGGAAGTCTTGCCATGGTTGGGTGCAATGTGACAGAACTGTAACGCCCTGCGTTCAGGCCAACCATGCCAAGCATCACGCGGTGATTGGCACCGGGTGCGCCAATCTTGCAAGCGGGTCCAACGCCTCAGGCCAGAATGCCCTTTAGCACCTTGGCAGGATCGACTCCTGTAAGCCTGAAATCCAGGCCCTGGGATCGCACTGTGAGTCTCTCATGCTCAATGCCGAGCTGATGCAGAATCGTGGCATGAATGTCATGCACATGAACAGGATTTTCCACGGCTCCGAAACCAAATTCATCAGTCTGGCCATAGACCGTGCCGCCTTTGAAACCACCACCGGCGAACCACATGGTGAAGGCATCAATGTGGTGATTGCGCCCCGTCGATTCACGAACCTCGCCCATTGGTGTGCGACCAAACTCGCCACCCCAGATCACAATCGTGTCATCCAGCAATCCGCGTTGCTTGAGATCCTTCACCAGTGCAGCGCAGGCCTGATCGATGTCCATGGTCTTCATGGGCAGATGCTTCTCCAGGTTCTCCGTTGGGCCACCGTGGTGATCCCAGTTGGTGTCGTAGAGCTGAACGAAACGAACTCCTCGTTCGACAAGACGGCGGGCTAACAGGCAGTTGCGGGCAAAGCTTGCCTCTTTCGGGTCCTTGATGCCATACATGTCCATCGTCGCCTGGCTTTCTCCTGAAGTGTCCATCAACTCCGGGGCGCTCGTCTGCATGCGATACGCCATCTCATAAGCATTGATGCGCGTGGCAATCTCGTCATCACCAGTCTCGACCAGACGCTTCAGGTTCAACTCACGAACCGAATCCACCACCTGCCGCTGCTGCGCAACGCTGATGTCCTTCGGAGTCGAGAGGTTCACAATAGGATCGCCTTGATTGCGCAGCGGCACGCCTTGGTAAGTCGTGGGCAGCACGCCGCTGCCCCAGAGCACTGCGCCACCGCGAGGTCCGCGGGGACCGCTTTGGAGCACCACGAATCCAGGCAGATCATCGCACTCACTGCCGAGGCCATACGTCACCCAGGCACCCATGCTCGGACGACCAAACAAGCCGCTGCCCGTGTTCATGTAGAGCTTGGCTGGCGCATGATTGAAGAGGTCCGTCTTGCAGGTGGTGACGATGCTGATGTCGTCCACGATCTTCGCCGTGTGTGGCAACAGATCGCTCACCCAGGCCCCCGACTGGCCATGCTGTTTGAATTGGATCTTCGAGCCCAGCAGGTCACTGCGATGGCTGCTGTCCATGAAGGCGAAACGCTTGCCCTTCGTGTAGCTCTCGGGGATAGGCTTGCCATTGAGCTTGGTCAGCGCGGGCTTGTGCTCGAAGAGTTCCAACTGCGATGGACCACCCGCCATGAAGAGAAAGATCACATTCTTCGCGCGTGCTGGAATATGAGGTTTCTTGGGCTCAAGCGGGTTGCGCATCTTGGGCGCAGGCGCGGCCATGAGTGAACCCAAGGCAATCGAACCGAGTCCCACGGAGCAGCGGCTGAAGAAGTGTCGTCGAGTTTGATGAAGAAGGTTGTTCATGGCGGGCTATTCGCGTGTCATAGTTTCATCCAGATTCAGAAGGGTGCGGGCTTGGTTGAGGGAGTCCAGTTTGGTCAGCACGGCGAGTTCGTCGGGCTTCGGATTACGAGCGGTGCAGCGTTTGAAGGCGGTCTCCAGGCCATCTTTTTTGATGACCTTTTCCAAGGCGGTGGCGAACTCATAGAACCCGCTGTCATTCATCAGTGTGAGAGCTTGCAGCGGGGTGTTGCTGCGGATGCGGCGGGTGCAGGAACTGAACCCTTCCGGCGCATCGAACACGGTGAGCGAAGGGGGCGGCGAGGCCCGATAGACGAACGTGTAGAGCCCGCGGCGATACTTGTCCTCGCCTTTGCTCACGGCCCAGACGCGCTTCACCTGGCCCTGACCCATGACGCCATCGGGGATGGGGGGATAAACCGGAGGTCCACCGAGCTTGGGCGACAGCAATCCGCTAGCCGTCAGGCATACATCGCGCACGACCTCGGCATCGAGGCGAAGTCGTGTCTGCCGGGCGAGGAGGTAGTTGTTCGGATCGTGCTCGCGCAACTCAGGCAAGTTGGCGGAGCTTTGACGATAAGTGTGTGAGGTGACGATGAGCTTGTGCATCGCCTTGAGGCTCCACTTTTGAGCAAGCATTTCCGTGGCCATCCAGTCGAGCAGTTCGGGGTGCGAAGGCAGCGTGCCCTGGGTGCCGAAGTCGTTCTCGGTCTCGACGATGCCTCGGCCAAAATACTGCTGCCAGATGCGGTTGGCGATCACGCGTGCTGTGAGCGGATTCTGCGGGCTCGTCAGCCATGTGGCGAGATCGAGCCGATTCGGTTGCTGGCTGGGCGACTCAAAAGCATGAAGCACCTTCGGAGTGCCTGGTGTGACCTCGTCGGCAGGGCGGGTGAAGTCACCTTTGATGAAGACGTTGGTCTTGCGTGGTTTCGGCAGTTCCTTCATCACCATGGTGGTGACACCTTGGTTGAGGAGCGTGTCGAGTTCCTTGTGGCGGTCATTCAGCTCACGAAATGGACCCACACCGCCCACGCCAGCAGCGAAGAGGGTCTGCTTTTGCTCGATTGTGCGCTTGGCCTTCGGCACGGCGAGGATCTTGTTCACGGTGCCATTGAGACTCTTCTTGATGGCAGGCGTGATGCCCGCTTCCCAGGCATCGAGATCGGCCTGGTGATCCTTGATGTAGGCCTTGAGCTTGGCATCGACTTCTTTGAATTCGGCGGTGAGTCCGCTGACATCGACATGCGGATCGAAGACCTTCAGCGTGGGTTCATCCTGGTTGTTCAGGAAGGCGAAGAGGCGGTAGTATTCCTTCTGCTCGATGGGATCAAACTTGTGATCATGGCACTGTGCGCAGCCAATGGTCAGTCCCAGCCACACGCTACCGGTTGTTGCCACACGATCGAAGACGCTGTCGATGCGGAACTGTTCCTTGTCGATGCCGCCCTCTTGATTGATCTGCGTGTTGCGATGGAAGCCAGTGGCGATCTTCTGGCTCTCGGTCGCATTCGGCAGCAGATCACCCGCGAGCTGTTCTATGGTGAATTGATCGAAGGGCATGTCCTTGTTCAGTGCCTCGATCACCCAGTCGCGGAACTTCCAGATCTGTCGCGGCGCGTCTATGGAGTAGCCATTGCTGTCCGCATAGCGCGCCTGATCCAGCCACCAGCGGCCCCAGCGTTCGCCGTGGTGCGGGCTCTTCAGCAAACGATCCACTAGAGCGCCATACGCGGCCTCGGAGTCCTTCGCAGAGGCTTGGACAAAGGCATCCACCTCGCCGGGTGTGGGAGGCAAGCCCGTGAGATCAAGCGAGACCCGGCGAATCAACGTGGCGCTGTCGGCGAGAGGAGAGGGCTTGAGCTTGGCCGCAGCAAGACGGTCTTGAATGAAGCGATCAATGGGATGCTCTGCACCCACCACGGCAGGGGGCGTGATGCGCTGGGGCGCTTCGAAGGACCAGTGACGCTCATACTTCGCGCCTTGCTCGATCCATGTCTTGATCACCTCGCGTTGGCGTGCCGATAGCGGTGGCTTGTGCGACTTCGGTGGCGGCATCAATTCATCCTTATCCTCGCTGATGATGCGCTGCCAGACATCCGAGTCCTTCAGGTTTCCAGGCACGATGCCGCGTGAACCTCGGCGATTCTCCGTGGCACCTTCGAAGGTGTCCAGCCGCAGCTTGGCTTCACGATGCTTCGGATCGAAGCCATGACAGGCAAAGCAGTTCTCCGAGAGGATCGGACGCACATCGCGATTGAACTGAATTTGCAGCGCGGATTCAGCAGCATTTGCCAGATGCAAGGAGGCAAGGGTGAGGGGCAGGAAGAGACGTTTCATTGAGCCAGGAGGCATCAGTAGATACGTTGTGAAGAAGACATCTTTGACTGTCATGTGCGAGCTGGAAAATCCGGTTATCAGGACTTCATCAGGGATTTCGTTATACTGTCTGCTGGACTATTTCGCGCTGTGTCGAATGACACACTCACGGTCTTTGCCAGCCTACGACGCCACCGCGCTGGCCTTGCTTTCGCATCAGTGCGTTGAGTTCGAGGAAGACCTTCTTGTTCTTCGCTGCGAGGTCCGTGGTCTCATACGGATCGTCCTTGAGGTTGTAGAGTTCCTGCGGGGCGAAGGGGCTGTCTTGCAGCAGCTTCCAGTCGCCGTGGATGAGGGCGTCGATGGTCTTGCCTCCATATTGCGGTCCGCCTTCGCGACGGATGAAGTAGTGATCGCGTGAGGTCTCCGGCTGCGACTGGCCGAGCAGCGTGGGCAGGAAGCTGATGCCGTCGATGTGACTCGGCTCAGGTTCGCCCGCGATCTCGCAAGCCGTGGCGAAGATGTCCATGCTCATCGACTGTCGTTCGGTGCTGCTGTCGGGTTTGATCTTCGCTGGCCAGCGCGCCGCGAATGGCACACGCAGGCCGCCTTCATACATGTGTGTCTTGCCACTGCGCCACGGGCCGTTGTTCGCGCCACTGTTGAGCAGGCCGCCGTTGTCGCTGGTGAAGATGACGAGCGTGTTGTCGCTGAGCTTGAGTTCATCAAGCCGTGCGAGCACCTTGCCGATACCGTCGTCGAGATGCTCGATAAGCGCGACGAGCTTCTGCCGGACGGATGGCATGGTGGGCTCGCGTGCCTTCACTTTGTCCAGCCACTCCGTTGGCGGATGCAGGGGATCATGCGGAGCATTGTAGGCGAGATACAAAAAGAATGGCGACGGTGAGGCAGCGCGTGCAGTGAGGTAATCGCAGGCCCACTGCGTGAAAACATCCGTCGCATGGCCCTCGGGCTTCACCTCCTTCATGCCCTCGCGCATAAAATTCTGGCCGTGGCGCAGGTGCGTCCAGTAGTCGTCCATCATGTCGCCTAGGAAGCCGTGGAAATGATCGAAGCCGCGCTCGGTGGGTGTGTTCGGCGAGTGAATGCCGAGGTGCCACTTGCCCACGATGCTGCTGTGATAGCCAGCCTTCTTGAGCACCTGTGGCAGCAGCGTGGCCGAGGCGGAGAGGTAGCCCCAGTTGTTCGCCGGTTCTTCTTCACGAATCACGCCAGGGACGCCGACGCGATCTGGGTGACAACCGGTGAGCAAGGCGGCTCGTGTGGGCGAGCACACGCAGGAGTTCGCGCGGAAATTTTGAAACGTCATGCCCTGCGTGAAGAGCGAGTCGATGTGCGGCGTGCGGATGTCCTTCGTGCCGTAGGCCGAGTAGTCCGCACGTCCGAGATCATCACAGAGAATGACGAGGATATTGGGCTTGTCAGCGGCACTGGCGGCGAGCGTGAACGCGGCGAGCAGGAGATGAATCAGGAACTTGAGCATGAGAAACGTGGAGTGCCTAGACGATGAGCGGACATGAGATCTGGCAAGCGAGATGTGCAGGGTGGACGGTGGCTCAATCGGATCGCGGGAGCCGCCCGGCGGTGGAGTCGAGTTGCGTGAATCTGATTTCCGCGTCGAGTAGAACTCGTGAACTCGCTCCGCGTCTCGCACTACCTGAACTCCGTCACGCTGAAGCGCGACGAGGTGCCTGACTTTGATTGCTATCCCTTCTCCATCCCGGCGGTGCGTGAGTTGAAGACGCTGGAGTTTCATCCCAAGCTCACCTTCTTCGTCGGCGAGAACGGCTCCGGCAAATCGACGTTGCTGGAAGGCATCGCCGAGCGCCTCGGCTACAGCATCGAAGGCGGCACTAAGAACACCAATCTCGCGATGGGCGAATACCGTTCGCCGCTCACCTCGCGCCTGATGCTAAGCAAGACCTACAATCGCCCGATGGACGGCTTCTTCCTACGCGCGGAAAGCTACTACAACTTCGCTTCCATCATTGACGAAATCGGCAACACCTGGAGCTACGGCGGCAAAAGCCTGCACCAGCAATCTCACGGCGAGTCCTTCTTCGCCACGCTCCTGCACCGCATCGACGGCCACGGTGTCTATCTCTTCGATGAACCCGAAGCCGCCCTGTCACCCCAGCGCCAGCTCTCCTTGCTCGTGCGCTTGCACGACCTCATCGACGAGCACTCGCAGTTCATCATCGCAACCCATTCGCCCATCATCCTCGCGTATCCCGATGCGTGGATTTATCAGTTCAGCGAGAGCGGCATCGAGCGCGTGAGCTACGAAGACACGGACAACTTCCAAATTACCCGCAACTTCCTCCGCGATCCCCAAGGCATGATTCGGAAGCTCCTGCGCCGCGAGGATGAGCGCGGCTTCTAGGGGATCGCTGACCATTTGTCTGCCTGAGCACGCGCATCATTCTTCGTCTTGCAACGGATCTGTCTTGCGGCCTAGCAAAATACCCACCCGGTCATCACTTCATCATGGCAGCAGTGACAGAGATTTCAGGAAGACATCGGTTTTGGCAAGACACTCGTCATACAACGGCTGCGTGCGCATGAGGTAGCCGTGGGCACCGCCTTCATTCACGACCAACTCGCTGCGGTTACCGGCTTTCAGCATCGCGTCGTGGAAGATCTGCGCACCTTTGAAGGGCGTGGTGGTGTCGCCGGTGCCGTGGAAGGTGATCGTGGGCGGCAGTCCGGCACGGACGTTGTGCGCGGGCGAGAGTTCCTTCCAGCGCTCGCCGATCTTGGCGTTGCCGTAGCCGTCCTTCGACGTGTCGATGACGGGAAAGAGCAGCACGAGCGAGTTTGGAGTCGGGGAGACTTTCAAGTCATCGCTGTCTTCATTCACGTCAAACATCGCCGTCGAAGCGGCGAGATGGCCACCTGCGGAACCGCCGCTGGCGATGATTTTGCCGGGATCGATGCCGAGTTCGGCGGCGTGAGCCCGCACGTAGCGCTCAGCCGAGCGCACATCCTTCACGCAGTCAAAGACCGTCGTGTTCGTCTTCGCGTTGGCCAGCCGATACTGCACGCTGATGCTCACGAGCCCGAGCTTCGCGTAGTGATCGGCAAATGCATACATCCGCTCCGGTCCCATGCCCGTCCAGCCGCCGCCGTGGATGGTGATGTAGCACACGCGCTTGTCCGAAGCCTTCCAGCCCTCCGGCTGAAACACATGCAGGCTCAATTCACGGTCACCGACCTTCTTGTAAACGATCTTCCGCGTCGGCGTGAGCTTCGCCACGAGCTGCGCGACGTAGTCATTGGCCGTTTTGGGCTTTGGCGCGGGTGTTTGGGCCAGAAGCGACGTGACGACGGCAAGGAAAAAGATGGGGCGAAACATGCTGCTAAGAACTCATCCGCACGCTGGTTCCTTCACGCAATCAATCGCGAAGCCGTGGCCTCATCGACTGCTTTGCACGAGCGATAGCCTTCACCCTGCTCAGGGAGATCAGCGAGGAAGGCATCGCGTTGACTCGCTTCATGAAACGTGAGGCCGATCAACGCACGGCCGACGCGTTCGCCGGACTGGCGGTA
>CAUJJC010000042.1 GCA_963204975.1 Verrucomicrobiota bacterium
TGTTCCAGTGCCTGTCTCGCACCACCTCCGGGGTGCTTTTCATCCGGCGATCTATCCGGTGGCATCGCTCGTTCCTCGCTCAGCCAACCGGCTAATCGCTCTGATGCCTCTGGCATCCCACTGCGGAGTTCCGGCCTATAATGCCAGGCGGTTTGCTCGGAAGGCAACTCGAAGATGTAGGGAGACAGACTTGTCTATCCGGGACGAGGTCTGATGGAGGAAGAGCCCATGCCCACGGACAATGCGTTGGTGCCCACGGACGACGCGTGGGTGCTCACGGATGACGCGTGGGTGCTCACGGACGGCGCGTGGGTGCTCACGGACGGCGCGTTGTTGCCCACGGATGAGCGGTCTGTCGGGTCTGAACCAGCCTCGTGTTACCTCCTCGACTGCGGCGGCATCGGATCGGGGATGCGCTGGGCGAGGGGGATGTTGAGCTTTTGCTCCAGGGTCTTGAGGTTGGTGATCACGCCGGGGAGTTTGTTGCCGATGGCGTAGTGGTGCTGGAGGATGGTGTAGCCTTTCTTCCAGGAGGTGGGGTCGTTGGCGAGCTTGGCAAACTCATACGCGGCGCGGCGCTCATACACGGGCAGGGCTCCGTTTTGAAAGGCGAGGAGGAAGTGCTCGCCGGCTTGTTTGGGATCGGGCGGCTGAGGGCGGGCGGAAAAGACTTCGCCCAGGTTCTGGTGCAGGCGGTAGCTGTTGGGCAGGTAGGTCAGGCCTTGCTGGAGAATCTCGATGCCGCGCTTCACGTAGTGGCCGTAGAGCTGCTGCGTGTAGAACTCGGGCTCCTCACGAGCCCAGGAGGCGGCGTCGTAGGCCATGAAGTTGGCGGCGTTGTCCCAGTAGCCGTCGTAGCGGGGATCGAGGCGGGTGGCGATGCCCATGCGATTGTCCACGGAGCCCCAGTCCTTCTCATCCCAGGCGGAGGCGGCGCTCAAATACAAGCCGCTGGCCACCATGGAGCGCAGGCCCCCGAGGGAGGCGGCGAGGCCCATCTGGCCGAGGTTCTCCATCACGCCCACCTCCATGCGCGGCGGCAGGACTTCTTCGGCGCTGAGGTGCTGATAGACGCGATGCTCCACGGGCAGCTTCACGATGCCGACCAGGAGGAAAAGCAGGAGGCCCCAGTGGCGTGATTTCATAGCTCCTTGTCTTTGAAAAGGAAGCAGGCGACGGCGGTGTAGCCGATGATGTAGAGCGCAGCGGCCCACACCATGTAGAGCACGCTGGTGGCGCTGACGGCCTTGCCAATCACGACGGCGTCCACGGCCTCGAACAGGGAGAGGTCAGGGCAAATAATCGCAATGGCAATGGAGAAGGCGCTCTGCCAGAGGGTAGCATCCCCGCGCATGAAATACTCGCGCAGGAGGCCTTCGCCGTGGCCCAGCACGGTCATGCAAAAGGCGCTGATCACGGTGAACAGGGTGCTGCTGGCAAAGGTGGAGATGAGCAGCGCGAGCGAGGCGATGACGGCCCCTTTGAGGAAGATGGCGAGCGTGCCCAGGTGCAGGCTCCAGGCGAGGCCCTGGGCGTGGATATTGGTCATGACGGAAGCCATCGCTTCAGGAGGGACGTCGCCTTTGTAGCGCTCCTTGATCGAGGCGATGGTCTCGCTCACGACCATGCCTTCGCGGATCCAGAGCACGGCGCTGCACACGATTTGCATGACGATCAATCCGGCCCCCATGAGCATGAGCACGCCGAGGAGCTTGCCCAGGAGGTAGTCCACTCGTGGCACGGGCTTGGCCAGGATGGTGTAGAGCGTGCGATCCTCCACGTCCTTGGGCAGCAGGAGCGCGGTGGCGACGATGGCGATGATCAAGGCGAAGACGAGCTGCGCGCCGAAGGACACGGACTTGAGCTGCTTCAATTGCTGCTCGGCATCCAGACCTGGAAACGCGAAGGCAGCGGCAACGACGATGACACAGAACACGGCGAGGAAGGCGACGATCTTCATGCGCACCAGTTGCGTCACGGTGCTCGTCGCCAGCGTCCAGATGCGGGCAGGGGAGAAGCGTTGATAGGCGTCAGTCATGCGCGGGATGATGGCATGTGGGGGCGCGTGTGCCAATCAGGGAAACGGTGGATGCGCGATGCTTGACGTTCCCATGATGGCGACGAGGCGATCACTTCTTCTTCATCTCCTCCCGCCAACGCGGGCGATGATGCGCCGCCCAGTCTTTGAGGGCGCGCTCGAAGCCGATGTCGTGCCCCGTCTTCTGGCTTTCGAGATACTTGTGCTCAAGGAGCTTGGCCAGTTCGGCTTCGAAGGCGGCGTAGGCGTTGGGGAAAGGTGAGGTGGTGGACTGGCTCATGGACGGGGAAGGGGTAGCCAGGACCACACGGGAGACAAGGACGCGCATTTCAGCTCTTGCCAAGGATTGCCCGACTCCCTAACCTCGCGCCCGCTTATGAAATCACCTGCCGCGAAGAAGTTGTTCCTCATGATGGTCCTGGAGTTCTTTATCTGGGGAGCCTGGCTGCCTTTGATCTGGGGCTACATGGGCAAGGATGGGCTCAACTTTACCGACCTCCAAATCACCTGGGTGGGGAGCGCCTTCGCCATCGCGTCGGTGATCGGCATCTTCTTCAGCAATCAGTTCGCGGACCGCAACTTCGCGGCGGAGAAGTTCATGGCCTTCAGTCACCTCGTGGGCGGTCTGGCCATCCTGGGGATGTATTTCGTGAAGGACTTCAACACGTTCTTCGGACTGATGCTCGTCCACTCGCTGCTCTACGTGCCGACGATCAGTGTGTCGAACTCCATCGCCTTCACGCACATGAAGGATGCGCAAAAGGAATTCGGCATCGTGCGCATGGGCGGCACCATCGGCTGGATTCTGGCCGCGTGGCCTTTGTATTTCATTCTTCGAGAAAAGACGGGTGTCGAAGCTGTGGCCGCCAGCCGGAACATCTTCCTCATCTCCGGCATCGCCTCGCTGGTGCTCGCATTTTTCAGCCTTAGCCTGCCTCACACTCCGCCGAAGAAAGATGATTCCGACGTTTCTGCTCCAATTTGGGCGCGCATATTGATTCCGATACTCGGCTTGTGGTTGCTTGCAGAGTGTGTGGCTTTGCTGCGGTCACTTATCACCGTTCATCGGGTGCCAATAGCGTCCCTGTCGGTGATCGTGATTGTAAGCGCAGTGTTCTTCGTAATGAGGCAGAAGCTCGCCTCATGGTTCGCCTGGATGAGGGCTGCTCAATTCCTGAGCAAGCCTTTCCTGCTGGTGCTCTTCATCGTCACCTTCATCGACTCGACGATTCACAACGGCTACTTCCTCATGGCCGGTGGCTTCCTTGGCAGCTCGACAGTGGGTATCAAGCCCGAGTGGATCATGCCCGTCATGAGCATTGGCCAGATCGCCGAGATCGCGACGATGGCGGTGCTCGGCATGGTGCTCGCCCGCCTCGGGTGGAAGACCACGATGATCCTCGGTGTGCTCGGCCATGCGGCACGCTTCGCCGTCTTCGCCTTCATGCCTGAAAACCAGACGATGATCATCCTCGTTCAGGTGCTGCATGGCATCTGCTACGCCTTCTTCTTCGCCACGCTCTACATCTTCATTGATGCCGCCTTCCCGAAAGATGTGCGCTCCAGCGCGCAGGGCTTGTTCAATCTTCTCGTGCTCGGCCTCGGCGACCTCGCAGCCAAGTGGATCTTCATCCCGCTGCAAGGCAGCCTCACGGCCAAGGATGGTTCCGTGGATTATCATTCGCTCTTCCTCTGGCCCACGGGGCTCTCCCTTGCTGCTGCGGTCATCCTTGTCATTGGCTTCTGGCCCCCGAAGGAACTCGAAGCTCCTGCGGATGCGGGGCATTGAGTTGAATCCTCTTCATCACGAACTATCGTTCATCATGCCTGCGACCCTAGACCAATTGGAAGCCGACGCGATGCTGTTGGGTGACCGTGACCGTGCCGATCTCGCGGAGCGTCTGGTGGAAAGCCTCGCCTCGCCTGCTGACAATCGTGTGCAGCAAGCCTGGAACGAATTGGCCATTCGTCGCCGCGACGAAATTCGCAGCGGGCAGGTCGCTGCGATTCCTGGCCCTGAGGGACTGGCCATGGTGCGAGCACTCGTGGGCTCATGAAGTTCGACTCCTATCCCGACGCTCGTCCTCTTCAGTGTTCTCTAACATCCCGACCACCATGAAACGCTGGCGCATCGCAGGCATCAATTTTGATCACTTCCACATGGGCGACCTGCTGCGGCAGGCGTCTGAGCATCCTGACGTGCAGATCGTTGGCATCTGCGACGAACAGCCCGAGCGCATGGTGGAGGCCACACGGAATTTTGATCTCGCGCCCGAGCAAGTCTTCACCGATCACCGAGCCTGCATCGAGCAGACGAAACCCAACATCGTGATCCTTTGCCCGGCCGCATCGAAGCATGGCGAGTGGGTGACCAAGGTGGCTCCGTTCGGCACGCACATCATTATGGAGAAGCCGTTCGCGGGCTCGCTGGCGGAAGCCGATGAGATGGTCGCAGCGATGAAGCCCACGGGCAAACTGCTGGCGATCAACTGGCCGCTGGTCTGGTCGGCGGGGCATCAGACGGCACATCGCCTGATCCAGGAAGGACTCATCGGCGAGGTGCGCGAGTTCCACCACAGTGGTGGCAATCGCGGACCTTTGTATCACGGTGCGGACAAGATCGACAAGGAGCCGACAGCGGAGGAGAAAGCTGCGAGTTGGTTCTACAGCAAGGCCTTGGGCGGTGGCTCGCTGTTGGATTACATGGGCTACGGCACGACGCTGGGCACCTGGCATCTGGGCATGAAGAAGCCCCTCGAAGTCACCTGTGCCTGGGACATTCCGCCGGGCCTCGATGTAGATGAGCACGCCGTGGCGGTGGTTCGTTACGCCTTTGGTCTGAGCAAGACGGAGACGCGCTGGGGCACCTTCACCGATCCCTGGACGCACCAACCTCAGCCCGTGTGCGGCTTTGTCATCAAAGGCACGGATGGCACGATCTCGATCCCGGATTACTGCGAGCATCTGCGCGTGCAGACACGATCGCAGCCTGAGGGCTTCGATGTTCCCGTGGAGCCGTTGTCAGGTCCGAATCGCAACCCGATCGAGCACGTTATTCACCATCTCGAAACCGGCGCGCCGCTCATCGGGCCACTCACCATCGAGTGCTCGCGCATCGGCCAGCAGATTGTGGACACCGCCTTCGCGAGTGCCACAGCCAAGCGCACGCTGCCCTTGATCGGTTAGCGCACGCCCAGAGCCTGCACGTAGATGTGGTAGCTGAACATGGCTTCGAGTCCCTTCATGTCTTTGAAGGGAACGAAGTCAGGGGACTGCGCCACGCGCTTCATGAGGTCGGGCGAGCGGCGGGCGCTTTCGCGCAGTCCGGCGAAATAGACGAACACAGGGCGTCCCTCCGCCTTGCCACGGGCGAGGAGGGCATCCACGTCCCCGGCTTTCTCCAGGATTGTCACGTCTGGATCATAGCTCTGGGACTGACGGTCGCTGACGCCGAAGACGCCCGTCAGGGCCTCGGGTTTCTTCTCGTAAATGGCCTCCACGGTTTGACGAATGGGCTGGCGATCATGGTTGATGAAGATGGATCGCGGCTTCTGCGTGCCGATGCCGTAAAGCCCTGCGAGCACCAGAACGAGCACGGCCGGGAACACTTGGAACCGAACCGCCGCCAAGCCGCAGGCGAGCGCGAGCGGGATCAGGATGTAAATGTAATACATCGCCAAGTTCGGATGGTTCTGCACATGGGCGTGCCACAGACTGAGACCTCCGGCAATGGTGAGGCCGAGGATGCTCACGCGCGCTGCCACATTCTCGAAGGGGGCGACGATGAACCCGAGGAAGCCTAGAAAGAGCACGCCCCAACCGAGGATGCTGGTGGCATCGAAGCTCGGCCCTCGCATCTGCTCCCAACTGGTGCCGATGTGCTCGGTGCTGTCCGCATTGATCTGCATGATGCCGGCGGCGAGGTGCGAACCCAGATCATAGATCCAGCCAGAGTCAGGCCGGAGATTGTTCGAGTAACCATGGGCGAGGAAACCGGCCATCTGCGGCACCGAGGGCAGCGTCCACCAGATGACGGGGATCGCAGCGATCAGATTGAAGGCAATGAGTGCAGAGACTCGCCGAGGCTGGCGCTTCACCATGCACTCGATCAAGGCGACCGCATTGATGCCAATCGCAACATAGATGGCACCGCCGAAGCTGAGCAGGAACCCGGCTTCACCAATCGCGAAGAGCAGCCAGTGCTTGAGTTCGTGATGGCGCAGCGCTCGCACCAGACCCAGGAGAGCGAGGCAGATGAAGAACAGGCAGAGCGAGTAGCCCTTAGCCTCCGCCGCGTAGCGCACATGCCACGGATGCAGCGCTAGCAACCAGCCTGCGCCTACGCCAACCCAGGGCAGGCCAAACTCCCAGCCCAGGATCGCGATCAAGGCGATGGTCAGCACGCCTGCCAGCAGCGAAGGCAGGCGAAGCGCAGTTTCATTGAAGTCGCTGGGCTTGGCGTCTTTGTTGAACATGCGCCAGGTGCTGAGGGATACGCGGCTGAGCAGCGAGTGCAGGAGGTGGTTGTTGCCGTTGTGATTCTCGAACAGCGTCTCATTCCATTCCACGGGCTCGAATTGTTTGCCGCGCTGGCCCTCGTTCGGGGCCTTCCACTCGCCGTGGGCGAAGCGGCGCATGGCATACTCCTCATCATTCCACAGGCTGTGATTCATCGCGGGCATCCGCAGCCAGGCACCTGTGGCCATGGCGGCAATCATGAGCACGTAAAAAATAGGGCGCGCTGAGAGCAGCTTTGCAAAGCCCGTGTCCCCCGCGTTCTCAGAGTCCGCCTCCTCTTCGGTGGCGCGTTCCAGGCCTTCGCGTTCACCGCGTGGCAGCCACCAGCGGGTGGTGAGCAGCAGCACGACCACGATGCCCAGCACGATGGCTGCTCCATAGAAAGTGCCAATCGTGCCGTGCTCCTTCGCCCGCAGGATCTTGGGATGCTGCACCTCGCATTTGAGCCAGTTGCCAATCTCGGTGACGGACTTTGGATTCTGAATCTCGGGTGCTTCCTTCGCGATGCGCTGGATGACCGATTTCGACCACGGCAGCGGCCCGGAGTAGAGCTTGGCGAAGGCTCCGATGAAGACCAGCAGCAGCACCATCTGCAAGATGCGGTGCGCGCGTTCGCGGCTCTGAATGACTTCTTCAGCTTCCTGATGATCGGTTTCGGTGCGGTAAAACATGGCAGCGCGGGTGGTGATTGGGAGAGGGCCATTCTGCGCAGACGCGAGCGCGGTGGTCAAATGCCATTTCGTTGTCGTGACAGACACGTCGAAGGCTTGGTTCTTTGGACAAATCGCCATGATGGGGCAGTCTGGCGCAGATGAAACTCGACCGTCTGCTAGCTCGTCATCAGCACATGGGCCGCTCGGCTGCGCATCGAGTGCTCGCGCAAGGACGGGTGAGCGTGGATGGGACGGTCACGCGGGACAGTCACTACGAGGTGAGTCGATTCGCGAGCGTGGTGCTCGATGGCATCGAGCTTCAGCACGGCACTCGATTGATCTATCTGATGCTGCACAAGCCGGTGGGCTGGCTGAGTGCCACGAAGGATGCGCAGCATCCCACGGTGACCGACTTGATCGACGATCCCGATAAAGAGTCGCTGCATCTCGCGGGACGTCTTGATCGCAGCACCTCCGGGCTGGTGCTACTGACCAATGATGGTCGGTGGTCCAAGCGAGTGATGGATGCCGAGCATCGAGTGCCGAAGGTGTATCGGGTGCAGACTCAGGAACCTATTCGAGTAGAGGACGTGGAGGCCTTTGCTCGCGGCTTTCATTTCCATACCGAGGACATCATCACCCTGCCGGCCAAGCTGGAGATCATCGGCGAGCGCGAGGCATTGCTGACCTTGCATGAAGGTCGCTACCATCAGGTGAAGCGCATGTTTCATCGAGTGCAGAATCGAGTGATCGCGCTGCATCGTGAGAGCGTGGGCGATCTGTCGCTCGGTGATCTCGCTCCAGGCCAATGGCGAGCGCTGACGACGGCAGAGGTGGCGGGCTTCGCGGCTACGGGTTGCGACTGATCTTGCGACGAAGGCTGCGACGGCGCTTGCGAATGGACGGCTCTCGCCTCTACGTAGCGCCCATGCCCGATCTCGACATTCGTGAAATCCACATTCTGCGCGGCCCAAACATCTGGGCGAACTACCCGGTGCTGGAGGCATGGGTGGATCTCGGTGGGCTCAATGATGCGTCATCCGAAGAGGTTCCGGGCTTCAATGAGCGGCTGAAGTCGTGGTTGCCCGGCATGATCGAGCACCGGTGCAGCGAAGGCGTGCGCGGTGGCTTTTTCCAGCGTCTGGATCGCGGGACTTATCCCGCTCATGTGCTGGAGCATGTGACGCTGGAACTTCAGACGCTGGCGGGGCACAAGGTGGGCTATGGCAAGGCTCGTCACACCTGCGTGGACGGACTCTACAAGGTGATCGTGCGCTACATCGATGAGGCGGTGGGCGAGGCCTGCCTGCGCTCGGCTCGGGAGCTGTTGCTCGCGGCCTACTCCGGGCAGGACTTCGATGTGAAGACGGAGGTGGAACGGTTGCAACAGATCGTGGATCGCAATGCGCTCGGCCCTAGCACGACCGCCATGGTGGATGCGGCGCGCGAGCGAGGCATTCCATGGCGTCGCTTGCAGGAAGGTCGCAGCTTGATCCAGTTCGGGCAGGGCGTGAAGCTTCGCAAAATCTGGACGGCTGAGACGGATCGCACGGGTGCAATTGCCGAATACATCGCGCAGAACAAGGACCTCACACGGTCCACGCTGAAGGCCGCCGGGGTGCCTGTGCCTGAGGGGCGGACGGTCTCTGATCCTGAGGACGCCTGGGATGCAGCGGAGGACATTGGCACACCTGTGGTGGTGAAGCCGCTGGATGCGAATCATGGGCGCGGAGTGTTTATTGATCTGGAGACCAAGGAGCAGGTAGTCGAATCCTACCACGAGGCGCTCAAGGAAGGCAGCGCGGTGATGGTGGAGAAGTTCATCCCAGGGTCCGATCATCGTCTTCTGGTCGTGGGCAGCCAGATGATCGCTGCGAGCCGTGGCGATCCAGCAATCGTCATTGGTGATGGCCAGCAGACCATCGTCGAATTGATCGAGTCTCAGCTCAATTCCGATCCACGTCGCGGCGAACTGGAGACCTGTCCATGGGACAAGATCGACACGGTGAAGTGGGACCCCGTCATCCTCCGCGATCTGCAAAGCCAGGGGTATCTGCCCGATTCGATTCCGCGCGATGGCGAGCGCGTGATGGTCGCGCGTTTTGCCAACTGGGCTATCGACATCACCGACGATGTGCATCCCAGCGTGCGTGAAAATGTAGTGATCGCCGCGCTGTCCGCAGGCTTGGACATCTGCGGTGTGGATGTGGTCTGCGAAGACATCAGCCGACCACTGGAAGAGCAAGGTGGTGCCATCGTGGAGATCAATGCCAGCCCTGGACTGCTCATGCATCTGACGCCCGCCGTCGGCAAGGTGCGGCCAGTGGGCGAGGCGATTATCGACATGATGTTCGCTCCTGGCGAAGATGGTCGCATTCCTGTCATCGGAGTCACTGGCACGCATGGCAAGACGACCACCGTTCGGCTGATCGCGCATCTCATGGAGGCGACCGGAAAGTTCATCAGCGTCGCATCAAGTGACGGGGTGCGATTTGGAAACCGAATGTCCAAGACGCTGGCAGGTGATCGCATCGCGGGCGCACAGGGGGTGCTCATGCATCCGTGGACGGAGCTGGCAGTGTGCGAGGCGGGTTCGGAAAGCATCCTGCTGGAAGGCATGGGCTTTGATCGCTGCCACATCGCAGTCGTGCTCAACGTGGGCACTGAAGAGCTGGGCTTTGCCTACATCGACACGGTGGAACAGATGGCCAAGGTGAAGCGCTGCGTGGTGGATATCGTGCTGCCCACCGGCACGGCTGTGCTCAATGCTGATGATCCGCATGTGGCGGCCATGGCCGAGTATTGCAAGGGACGGGTGCTCTTCGTGACGCGCGACCCTGCGAACGAAGTGGTGGTGGCGCATCGTGCCAATGGTGGTGGTGCCGTGGTGCTTCGTGAGGGTGTGATCTGTATCGCAGAGGGACCCGATGAACGTCCGCTCTGTCCGCTGGCGGAGGCTGGCATTCCCACCTCGGGGCCGTTCGAATTTCATACGGAGAATGTGCTCGCCGCCGTGGGGGCCGCAGCTGCGTTTGGACTCGAAGACGCTGCAATCATCGAGCGCCTGCGCAGCTTCGACGTCCGCTCGTGATAGTAGCGGAGTTTGGGTTTGAAACACAGGCAAGGCTCGCCACTCTCGCCACACCATGAGTTCCTCCTCCCTTGAACGTCTTCGCTCTGCCATCCGTGACGTGCCCGATTTCCCGCAGCCAGGCATTGTTTTCAAAGACATCACTCCAGTGCTGGCAGATGCTGAACTCCTTCGCCTAGCCATTGATGGCATGGCCGAAGTGGTGGCAGGCCTGCGAGTGGACAAGATCGTGGGCATCGACGCTCGTGGTTTCATCTTTGGTTCCATGCTCGCCCAGAAGCTCGGCACGGGATTCATCCCCGCGCGCAAGAAGGGCAAGCTGCCCTGGAAAACGCGTGGCCTGGACTACGCGCTCGAATACGGCACGAACTCCATCGAGATGCATGAAGACGCCATCGTTCCAGGCGAGCATGTGCTCCTGGCCGATGATTTGCTTGCCACCGGCGGCACAGCGGGGGCGGCGTTGCAATTGATGGAAATGGCCCAGGCCAAGATCGTCGGCGCGGTCTTCTTCATCGAACTGGGCTTCCTCAACGGTCGCGACAAAGTCACGTCGTTTGGTCCGGTGCATTCGCTTCTCGCTTACTAACCAAGAGGATTCACATCCGGCTTTGAAGTCGCGAGAATCTTGGCCATGCTCCCGGCTTCATGCGTTACCATAAACCCATCTGGATTGATGACGAGCCGCCAACGGATAGCGCGGCATTGATGCGTCGCTACAAGACCTTCCTCAAGTTCGAGGAGGCGCGCATTCTCATCCGGCACAAGCAGAGTGGCGATGGCCTGCGGATCTGCCAGGAGCGCACGGATCTCATTGATTGGGTGGTGCAGAATCTCTGGAAGGACCTGCCCCTGGTGATGGACCCACCGCTGAAGAAACTGCCCGTGCTCTCGCTGGTGGCCACAGGCGGCTACGCGCGTGGGGTGATGAACCGCCACAGCGACATCGACCTGAGTTTCATTCTGCCTGGCAATCGCTTCGACCTGAAGCCCGAGGACGCTGCCTTCGTGGGCGCTTTTCACTTGTTCCTCGGGGACCTGAGCTTTGTCGTGGGTCATGCGACCGATTGCGTGGGCGGACGTCTGGCCAAGGCGAACGAGGACCCGCTGACCAAAACCTCTCTCATCACCACTCGTTTCATCGGTGGCGACCCGCTCGCCTACGAGCAGCTCCAGGCTCGTTTCGTGAAGGAGTGCATCGCTGGCCAGGAGGACCAGTTCCTGAAGGTGCGCATGGACGAGATGATCAAGCGCCACAACAACCACGAAGGCACGCCTTTTGTGCAGCAGCCGAATGTGAAGGAAGGCTGCGGTGGTCTGCGTGACTACCAGAATCTCGTGTGGGTGTCCTTTGCCAGGCTGCGGATCACGGATCTCAGCGAGCTGGTGGCCAAGGGATTGCTCGACAAGCGTGGCTGGAACGAGCTGCGCCGGGCCTATGACTTCCTGCTGCGCGTGCGCAATGAGATGCACTACCACGAGCGTCGCGAGCAGGACGTGCTGACCATGAAGCTGCAAGGGGCCGTGGCGACTCGATTGGGCTACAAGGGCACGCGCATGACCGAACGCATCACGGCGTTCATGCACGACTACTACCTTCATGCGCGCAATTTGATGCGCCAGTCCACCAAGGTGCTCGATGCCTTCAATCTGCTCGTGCTCAATCAAGGCGAAAGCCCCACGTTGATGAAGAAGCTGATGAGCAGCATCAAGATCGGCGGCAAGAAGAAGGAGCAGAAGGCCGAGCACTTCGATGGCTTTTATGCCCAGCACGGGCGCATCTTCGCGGAGAATGACCGCATCTTCAAAGATGATCCTCACCGCCTGATGCGGCTCTTCATGCATACGCAGCAGCGGAACCTTCGCCTGGCACCCGAACTCTTCGACATGGTGTGCAACACCTCGCTGGTGAACAAGGAATTCCAATACAGCAAGGCGGTGCGCGAGACCTTCCTCAGCCTGCTGGAGAAGAAAGGCGATGTGGCCCGTGTGCTGCGCCAGATGCATCGTTGCGATTTCCTGGGCAAATACATCCCAGAGTTCGGTGCGCTGACGCTGCGCATTCAGCACGAGCTGTTTCATCACTACGCTGCCGATGAGCACACGCTGCGTTGCATTGATGCGCTCGATGAACTCGCCGGCAAAGAACAGAAGGGGCTGGAGTTTTATCAGCAACTCTTCCGTCAGATGCTCAATCCTGCGGTGCTTTACCTTGCCCTGCTGATGCATGACACGGGGCGTGCTGCGGAGAAGAAAACTCATGCTGATGAGAGCACCATCCTCGCCGACAAGGTCTGCCGTCGGCTTCAGATCAAAGGTGAACCGCGCAACCAACTGCTGCTGCTCGTGGACAATCATCTCATGATGTTCATGACGGCCACCAAGCAGGACCCAGACGATCCTGAGGTGGTGCAGAACTTCGCTCGCATCGTGAAGAACCGGGAGAACCTCGACATGCTCCTGGTCATGACCATGGCTGACTCCAAAGGCGTGGGCGGCAATGCCTGGACCGGGCACAAGGAGTTGCTGCTGCGTGATTTGTATCGCAACACCGTGCGTTACTTCGATGCACCGGCTGACTTCATGGCCCGCGCGACGGTGCCTTTGGACAGTCTCAAGGCCGAGGTGATGACGGACCTCCGCAAGGGGGACAAGGACGGTCACTACGAGCGTGAGGTGGCGGCGCACTTCGAGAAAATGCCGCGTGCGTATTTCAATTTCAGAAAGCCTTCGACCATCGCGAATCATCTCCGTCAGTTCCGCGCCTTCTACGAGCAGGTGGAGAAGAGCGAAGACGATCTGGCTCTCATGCCTGTGCTCCGCTGGGAGGACAAGCCGCTCGAGGGATGCAGCAAGCTGGTAGTCGTGGGCTGGGACAGGCACTTGCTGCTCGCTCGTGTGGCGGGCGCTCTTGCGGCGGAGAGCCTGAGCATCGTCAGCGCAGATTTTTATCAACGAGCAGATCACCTTGTGCTCGATGTGTTTCGTGTCAGCACGACCAACTTCGAACCCGTGACGGGTGAGAACACACGCAAGAGGGTGCAAAAAGCCGTTCATGAAGCGCTGCGCACGGAGCACTTCGATTTCAGCCCTCGCATCGCGTCAAGACGCAAGCAGGCGGGCATGGCAGAACTGGAGGCGGACATCCCGCAGTGGATCTACGTGAACAACAATCTCTCGCCGAATCACACGGTGGTGGAACTCCAGGCCATCGACCGCATTGGCTTGCTCTACGATGTCTTTATGGTCATCGGAAAGCATGGCTTCAGCGTCACTCATGCACGCATCGGAACCGAGCGCGGGGTCGCGGTGGATGCCATTTATCTCCAGGATGTGTCGGGTCGAAAGATCACAGACGAAACGCAGTGGATGCCGCTCAAGCTCGCGCTGGAGAAGGCGGTGATCGGTGTCGAGCGCTAGCTCAACATGCCGGAGTCGTTGTTGCCATTGGTTGTGACACGACTCTGCGTGCGGGGATCGGCGGCGAGGCCTGACTCTCGGAGAGTTCGTGCGATGTTCATCTCGCGGATCAACTGATCAGCCGTCACGGGTTTGCGTGCGAGTCCGATGGAGATCGGTCGCGAGCTGCTGCCTTTCGGGAACAAGCGGTTGAGGATCTGCATGAGGCTCTGGGCATCGTAGGGTTTGGCGAGGAAGTTGTAACCCTCCTTGAAGCCGTTATTGATGCCCAAGGTCTCCGCGCTGTAACCGGTGCAGTAGATGATTTTGATTTGCGGACGATCAGCAGCGATGCGCTCGCCGAGTTCGATCCCATTGATATTGCCAGGGATTCCCACGTCGGAGATGACGAGCTGAATGTCCTTCATGTGCTGCCGCCAGAGGTCGAGTGCCTGGAGGCTGTCGCCTGCTTCCAGCACATCAAATCCGAATCGCTTGAGCATCTGGCGAAGCACGCTGCGATTGATGTCTTCGTCCTCAACGATGAGCACGGCACGGCCAAAGCCGATGTTCCAGTCGCTCGGCTGTAATGGCTGTGAACTGACGCGTGCGGGCTCGGCTTGCTCGGTGGATTTCGGCAGATAGACAAAGAAGGTCGTGCCAAAGCCCGGAGTGCTCTCCAGCTCCAGCCAGCCGCCCTGCTGTTTGACCAAACCATGAACGGTCGCCAGGCCGAGCCCCGTCCCGCCGCTGCCTTCCTTGGTGGTGAAGTAGGGCTCAAAGATGCGGCTCTGGATGGCAGGAGCGATGCCTGTGCCCGTGTCGGCCACCTTGACTAGGATGTAGTCTCCGGGCCTGGCGTCGCGCACGGATTCGCAGTGAGTTTCGTCGATGCGTGCCGTGCATGCAGAGATGGTGATGCAGCCGCCCTGGGGCATCGCATCGCGAGCATTGACCACGAGGTTGAGAAGCACCTGATCCAGGCTGCCGGGATCGACTTGTGCCGCTGGCATTGAGGGCTGGCTTTCGCAGCGCAGGGAGATGCGCTCACCCACGAGACGGCCCAGAAGGCGGGATTGCGATTCGATATGTGCCCGCACATCTATTGGACGCGGCGTAACAACTTGCTGACGACCAAAAGCCAGTAGTTGTCTCACCAGCGACGTGGCACGATCAGCCGCATCCGCCATCTGCTCGATGGATTTCTGGGCGGAAGGTGGCAAATCTGAATCTCCCATCAGCAGACTGGCCTGTCCTTTGATGACGGTCAGGATATTGTTGAAGTCGTGCGCGACACCGGCGGCGAGACGCCCCACGGCTTCGAGTTGAGCGCTCTGCCAGTTCTTCTCATCGGTAGCCCGTTGAGCGGTGACGTCATTGAGGACTAGGAGCACATGGGGCTCATCATGCACATGCACGAATCGGCGTGAGAACTGGATGATACGCTCTTCTCGCAGTCGGTTGAAGAACTTGCTCTCCGTGCGGAGGACTTCATCGGGGCTGGCGAGAAGCTTGCGCAGGCAATCAGGTTGGGCGCGCCAGAAGGAGCCCACGTCCACGCGTTGCTCAATCAAGTCAGTGCGAGGCCAGCCGGAAAGGCTGGCGAAGGCTTCGTTCGCATCCACCCAGGTGACGGTCTTCACATTGATGACGCACATGGGAACGGGTGCCGTCTCGAAGGTCGCGCGGAAGCGTTCTTCCGCCTTGCTGCGTTCTGCCATTTCGTGCGTGAGTTCCGCTTTGACCGTCAGCATCTCTGGCGGCGAAGAGGGGGGCGGCGAATCCTGGACTTGAAGGGAGGGCTGGACGCTCGGGGGGGCTTTGTGAGCGAGGCTGACGGCGAGTTGCAGGGCTTCGAGGGGATCAATCGGCTTGCGCAGGATGGCGAAGTTTACGTTGATGCCGAGAAGGCTGGCGAGATCCTTGCGCGTGTAGTCGGAGGAGGCGGCACACAGGGCGATCTGGAGATCCGGCTGCACTTGCCAGAGTTGCTTCATGATCTCCGTGCCGTTGTTGCCATCGCCCATCCGCATGTCCACAAACGCCACTTGGTAAGGGCGTCCAGCCGCGAGGGCTTTCTGAACGAGAGCGATACCTTCGTGGGATTGGAGAGCTGAGTCGATCTCGGGCGAAGCGAGGGGTTGGCTCGCAGACGTTGTCTCCGACAGCGGCTTTGTGACCGACGCGAGTGCCTTTTTCAGCTCGGCGTGGACGGATGGGTTATCGTCGATCAGTAGGATTCGAAGGCGAGAGATGGCACTGGTGCTCATGAGATAGACACGGAGTTGAGAGGGGAGTCATGAGTGGTGCGGACAGGGTGAATCTGAGGTTAAAAGGACCGATTCATTGCCTTTAGGATGTCAGAGGGGGACGGGCGCTGAATTTGGGAAAAACGAGGAGGCGCGAGGATGAGTGCGCAGTAGAGGAAAAGGTCGAAGCTAGGTTTGGAGGTGTATTTACCATAATCAAACGCCTGTGGTCAAGGTTGAATTGTAATTTCCATAAAATCACCCGAGGGTGAAACGACTAGGATTGAAAATGGTCTAGCCGGTTTTGCGTCTTGCCTTGAGTATTTGGAATGGTTTTTGCCTGCTTGTCTGCACGCGATGCTGGCTATGCTTGTTGACCTTTTGAATTCGCTCTCGTGATCTCAAGGCTCTCCTCATGGAAAAGACTGTCGCCATCCTGATCGGTCGCCATCAACTCACCGAAACCAGCCTGATCGTCCACTGGTGCTCGGCGGAGTGCGGTTTGTTCAAGACGGTGGCCAAAGGGGCGCTCCGTCCGAAGTCGCCGTTCGCTGGACGGCTCGACCTGTTTGTGAAGGCCGAGATTCGATTTACCCGAGCGCGAACCGGAGATCTCCACACGCTGGCCGAGGCCGAGTGGATCAATCCACGGCTGCCGCTCCGCGAAAGCTATGATCGAGTGCTGGCCGCAACCTACCTGGTGAAGCTGATTGATTTGATGGTGGAGCGCGAGCACCCGCTGCCGGAGATCTACGACCTGCTTGAGAAAGCACTCGACTACCTCGCCACTCACGCGCCGTCGAAGGTGCTGATCGAGCGCTTCGAAACCCGTCTGGCTGAAGACCTGGGTGTGGCCACTCCTCAGGGCAAGGCAGCAGCAGCTCTCCAGATGGCGGTTCATCATGCTTTGCCGGTGCAGCGACGGCAACTGTTCGCTCGATTAGAGTCCTCTGTGTGACACGAATTTCCCTTGCTGCCTAGGCAGGCGCAGCGGCATGTTACTTCGTAATTAGCTCCCATGCCCGTCTCCCATCTCAACATCAATGCCATTCTCCAAGGCCAGGCAGGCGACCTGCTGGCTGCGGGAAAGATCGACGAAGCCCTGGCCGAGGGCGAGAAGGCGCTGGCAACGGCGCGGGAGGCCTTCAAGATCGAAGAACGCTATCGGGCGCTGGTGGTCCAGGCACTAGAAAACCTAGCTGAAATCAAAAACGAAGCGGGCCAGCCCGAGGCGGCGAGACCGCTCTACGAGGAGGCTCTGGACGAGGCGCTGAAGGCCCAGCTAGATCTCCCCGTGCTCGCTCAGATTCGCACCTCGCTGGCCACCTTGCTCGATACCCTGGGGAAGGAGGCTGAGGCGGTCCCGGTTTACGAGCAGGCGATCAAGGATCTGGAAGCCATGACCCCGCCGGACATGCAAACCGCCGGGCAGTTGCGTAACAACCTGGCGCTGACCTACAAACGCATGGACAAGCTGGCTCTCGCTGAGCAGCACTACCTGCGCGCCCTGGAGGCACTCGAAGGCAGCGAAGGCTCAGAGTCGGAGATGGTGGCCTCGATTTGCAACAACCTCGGCGGGCTCTACTACGCTGCGGGGTTCGCCGACCAGGCCAAGGACATGTTTGATGACGCAATGACCGTGCGGCTCAAGCTGCTCGGCCCCAATCACCGTGACGTGGCGCAGTCACACAGCAACATGGCCACCGTGCAGCACGAACTTGGCGACAACGAAGGAGCCCAGCGCAGCTACGAGCAGGCACTGCGCATTCTGGAGACTCACATGCCGCAGGAAGCCGAAAGCTACGAGGCCATCGGCAACGACTACATCGCCTTGCTGGGTTCCATTCAGGAAGACCGCAAAGCCGCCGCCTTCCAGAAGCGCATGGACAAGGTGCTCGCCCAGGCGACGACGGTGGCCTAGTGGCGCTCGGCGGGTGCGATGGTGTTTCGAAGCCGAGTGGTTGAGAAGTGTGCCGCCGTGCAGCGCTCTGCACCTCCTGCCCGGCAGCTATGTCGTGTCCTTGGGTAATTCCTGCTTCTGCTGCATCTCCTGCTTCGCCTTGTCCATGGCCTCTTGAATGCCCTTGTAGAGTTCAGGGTTGGTGAGGCTGGAGAGCATCAGCAGGGCATACGAGATGATGGTCAGGTAGCCGAGGATCATTCCGATCATGGCCAACGGCTTGCCTTGCAGCGTCGGGTTCGATTTGATCTGTGAGAGCGACATGTGGCCGCAGATCACGGCCGCCAGCGCCGCTCCCTGCAACGGGCAGCAGCAGCATCCCATGGTGCCAATGATTCCGCACACGAGTGATGCGACGGCTGTGCCACTGGTCTGTGATGGGATGTGCGGCTGATAGTAGTGCTGCGGCGGAATGATTTCCGGCGGCGGCTGAGGAATGTAAGCCGGAGGTTGGGAAGACGAAGGTGGTTCGTTCGGCGGAATCTCGGGAGGCATGACGCGAATAGGCTAGCGCCGGACGCGTGCCGAAGGGAAGACTTTTCTCGCATCCGATGCGGAGGAATGCGATCAGACGGACCCATGCTCGACGCCATTGACCAGTTCATCATGCACCTCGCGACTGAGCGCGGGCTCTCGGTGAATTATCAGATTCTCGTGCGTCGTGTGCTGGAGACGTTCGCAGGTTGGGTGGGTCGTGTGCGCGAGAAAACCCAGGTGGGGCATGTCGTTACCAGCGACCTCACGGACTTCCTCGCCGATCGGAAGCGCGAAGGTCTCTCGCCTGCCACCATTCGGCAGGACTTGGTCGCCTTGAAGATCTTTTTTCGCTGGCTGGTAGTCCGCCGATTCCGAGAAGGCGATCCCGCCGAGCCTATCCTGCCGCCACGCATGGAGCAGCACCTGCCCGACACGATGAATGAAACGGAGGTGCGGCAATTGCTCGAGTCCGTCACGGGAAGCGAGCCCCTCGATCTGCGGGATCGTGCGATCCTGGAGTTGTTTTATGCGAGCGGACTGCGGCTCACGGAACTCGTCGAATCAAAGCTCGAAAACCTCAGCCTGGAGGAAGGCTGGATTCGTATCACGGGCAAGGGCAGCAAAACGAGACTCGCCCCCGTTGGGCAAGCGGCGATCACCGCCATCCAGCGCTACCTCGACCAGGGGCGGGTGAAGCTCGTGAAGCCGAAGAGCGGAAGCTGGATCTTCCTGTCCAATCGCGGAGCCCGGCTCACGCGCAATCGCATCTTCCAGGTCGTGCAGGAGCGAGCAGCACTTGCCGGACTCGACCCAAAGCGTGTGCATCCGCACCTGCTCCGGCACTCCTTTGCCACCCATCTGCTTAGCCATGGAGCCGACCTCCGCGTGATCCAGGAAATGCTCGGCCATGCAGACATCGCCACCACGCAGATCTACACGCATGTGAACGACCGGCAGCTCAAGGAGGTGCATCGCAAGTTTCATCCACGCGGATGATGGGGAGCAAGGTTGTTGCCCATCAGGCAAACTCGCCTAGAATCCGCGCCGCCATGTCACTTGAAGCCATCCTTTCCCAGGCCGTCGCCGACGGCAAACTCCGCCAGAGCAGCCTCACGAACATTCAGTCCCTGCTCGCTGCCAGCACGAACCCGCTGTATCGCACCGTGATCGAAGAACTCGCCAACGGCGGCCACTGGACGGAGCTGGATGATCGCTTCTACCAAACGCTCAAGTTCGGCACTGGTGGTCTGCGTGGACGCACCATTGGTCGTGTGATCGCGAAGGTGGAGCAGGGGAACTCGCCTTCGGGTCGTTGTCCTGATCATCCCTGCGTCGGCACGAACTCGATGAACTTCTTCAACGTGCTGCGCGCCACGCGCGGCCTCGTGGCCTACATCTTGAAGTATCGCGCGAAGGACGGACTCGGTGGCAAGGCGAGCCTCGTGATCGCGCACGACACGCGCCATTACTCGAAGGAGTTCTGCGACTTCGCTGCCAAGGTCGCCACCGACATGGGCGCGAATGTCTATATCTGGGAAAGCTGCCGCCCTACGCCTGAGATGAGCTTCGCGGTGCGCACGCTGCGTGCCGATGCAGGCGTCATGCTGACCGCCTCGCACAACCCGCCGCATGACAACGGCTACAAGGTGAACTTCAACGACGGCGCTGGCATCGTGGAGCCGCACGCGAAAGGCATCATCACTGAGGTCAATGCGATCACCTCCGAGGCCTACGAGCCCGTGGCTGAAGCTGATTGCGGCAAGGTCATCGTGCTCGGCAAGGACATGGACGAAGCCTTCCTCACACGCGTAAAGACTTCCATGCTCAAGCCCGAGCTGCTCTCGAAGGCGCAGGGCCTCAAGATCGTTTACACGGCGCTGCACGGCACTGGTGGCGTGTTTGTGCCCGGTTTGATGCGCGGGCTTGGTTTCAATGTCACGACCGTGCCCGAGCAGGACGTGCAGGACGGTCACTTCCCCACGGTGGAATCGCCGAACCCAGAGAACGCTCCGGCTTTGAAGATGGCAGCCGACCTTGCCGACAGCATCGGTGCGGATGCCATCATCGGCACCGACCCCGACTGCGACCGCATGGGCGTGGGTGTGCGCAATCAGGAAGGCAAGATGGTGCTGCTCACCGGTAATCAAATCGGAGCGCTGATGGCCTGGTATCGCACCAAGACGATGTTCGAGATGGGCTGGCTCAACGATTCGAACAAGAGCCGAGCCGTCATCTTGAAGACCTACGTCACCTCATCCATGGCCGAGCGCATCGCCGAGATCTATGGCGTGAAGTGCGTCAACACGCTCACCGGCTTCAAGTGGATCAGCAGCAAGCTACAGAAGTATGAAGAAGCACTGGGCCTCGGTGACAAGTATCGTGACCTCAGCGAAGCCGAGACGCGTGAAGCTCGTCTCGCAAACAGCACCTTCCTCATCATGGGCTTCGAGGAAAGCTACGGCTACATGGGTAGCGACTTCAGCCGTGACAAGGATGGCAACGGCGCGGTCGTGATGTTCGCTGAACTGGCGGCCTTCGCTGCGACTCGCGGTCAAACCATCGCTGGTCTGCTGGACGACGTGTATGCCGAACTCGGCTACTTCCTCGAAGTGAACAAGAGCAAGGTCTTCGAAGGCGCGGATGGCGCGGAGAAGATCAGCAAGCTGGCCGACAGCTACGCATCGAACCCGCCGAAGGAACTCGACGGCGTCGCAGTCACCAAGGTGCTCGACTTCCGTAAAGACGTGATCCACGACGAAGAAGGCGATCGCGTGCCTGCTGAGAAGATGATCCGCGTCGAACTCGCCGATGGTCGCAGCTTCAACGTGCGTCCTTCCGGCACTGAGCCGAAGATCAAATACTACATGTTCGCCAAGCAACTCCCTGCATCAGGTTCATTCAGTGCCGAACAACTTGCTGCGGCCAAGAAGGGTGCTGCCGATGGTCTCAAGAACCTTTGGTCGGCGCTGGAGAAGGACATTGATTCCCGACTCGCCTAAAGCCGATGCAACGACTCGCGTGGCTGAGGATGATTGCCGCTGCTCTCAGCGGCTTCATCCTCGTGGGCGCGTTTCCAGGCTACAACGTCGAGGCCAATGTGTGGCTGTGGTTGCTGCCATTGCTCGCAGCTTTGTGGCTGGGTGAGCTGCCCAAGGTGGAGGCACAGGGGCGGTGGAAACGCTGGTGGCAGGCATCGTATGTCTTCCGCCTGGGCTGGGTGGCCGGGGTTTGCTTTTTCATGCCGAACCTGTCCTGGCTCCGTCATTCCTCGCGGGTGATCAGTGGAGCCACGGGCATGGAATGGATGGGTTGGCCGGTGGAACTCATGGGCTGGAGCGCGGTGACGGGCATGAGCGTTTTCCTGGCGCTCTACTTCGGAGCTTGGGCAGCATTCGTTGCGAAGGTGGTTCGGCCTCGCGAAGCCGTCTGGCGTCATGGCTCGATCATGGAGGCGTCGTGGGAATCGATTCGCGTCGCGATGCTCGCCGGTCTAGCATGGGTGGCGCTGGAATGGGTGCGAGGCTGGCTTTTCACTGGGTTCGGATGGAATGGGCTCGGTGTTGCACTGCATCGAAACAAGGTGCTGATCCAGGCTGCGGATCTCGTGGGTGTGAGCGGACTGTCGTTCACTCCGATCTTCTGTGGGGTGCTGCTGTTTCTCGTGGGCTGGCGTTTCGTGATCCAGTCCCAGGGAGGCAAGCGGCTGCGCTATCACTTCGATACCTTGACGGCGGTGCTGCTGCTGGCGGCTCAGTTGATCTATGGCATTCAACGACTCAAGCCCACCTCGAACGAAACGATCCCGCTACGCGTCGCTCTGGTGCAGCAGAATGTGCCGCAGGTGGACATCTTCTCGCGCGAGAATTTGGAGCGGCACTACCAGCGTTACGCGGAACTCACCCAGATGATGGTCGAACCTCGTGGTGATGAAACCAAGGGTTCGTTTGATCTGGTCGTCTGGCCCGAGAGTGCGGTTGGTTTGCCATGGTATCATCAGCACCACGCGGCCTACTTTGATTCGCTTTTGCAGTTGAGCGATTACTCGCTGCTCGTGGGCTGCGATGATCGTCCGGTGGCTGGGTCCGAGCACACGGGCGCAGCGATGATGAACAAGGCCTACAACGGAGCGCAGACCTACTGGAAGGTCCACCTCGTGCCCTTTGGTGAATACCTGCCGCTGCGTTGGTTGCTGGGTCCGGTGCTTGGCGGCGTGTTGCCTGGTGACTTTCGTCCGGGCGAAAAGCTGGAGCCGCTGCCGATGCAGAATGTTCCCGTTCAAGTGGTGCCCCTGGTGTGCTTCGAGGACACCGTGGGCGACCTCGCTCGTCAGTTCGTTCGCGATGAGCCGCAGGTGCTCGTCAATCTCACGAACGATGGTTGGTTCCTCCAGAGCGCGGAGCCCGAGCAGCATCTCAACAACTCCATCTTCCGTGCCATCGAGCTGCGTCGTCCGCTGTGTCGCGCTACGAACACAGGCGTCACATGCTTCATCGACGAGCGAGGTAGTGTGACGGCATCACTGCGTGATCCAGACACGGGCAGCACCTTCATTGAGGGCGTGCTGCCCCGGACCATTCAGGTGCCGAAGCATCCTGAGCGCACGCTCTACGCGCGCTGGGGAGACTGGTTTGCGATGCTGGGTGCAGTGATTTGTTTGGCCGTTGCGTGGTTTACTTTACGTGGTCGATCAACTGCGCGATGACCTTCTCCACCGTCACGCCTTCGGCTTCGGCGCGGTAGTTGATCAGCACGCGATGCCGCAGCACGGGCAAGGCCAAGGCCTTGATGTCATCGAAGGTGACGTGTGCGCGACCATGCAGGAGTGCTCTCGTCTTGGAGGCAAGCACGAGGGCCTGACCCGCACGCGTGCCGGCTCCCCAGTTCACCCATTCCTTCACGAAGGCCGGTGTGCCGGGTTGTCCAGGTCGTGAAGCTGCCGCAAGGCGGACCGCGAAACGCACCACATCCTCGGCGCAGGGCACCTGACGAATGACATGCTGGAACTGCCGGAGTTGCTCGCCATTAAACAGCGACTTCACCTTTTCGCCGGGGCCTGCGGTGGTGCGTTGAATCACTTTCACTTCGTCATCCTCGGGCAGGTAGTCGATGACCACGTTGAGCAGGAACCGGTCAAGCTGGGCCTCGGGCAGGGGATAGGTGCCTTCCATTTCGATCGGGTTCTGAGTAGCGAGCACGAAGAAGGGCTCCTCCAATCGCATCGTCTTGCCAGCCACGGTGACCTGATGCTCCTGCATCGCTTCAAGGAGTGCCGCCTGTGTCTTGGGCGGCGTGCGGTTGATTTCATCGGCCAGGATCATGTTGGCGAAGATCGGCCCCTTGCTGAACACGAGCTTCCGGCCCTCCGGCGTGTCCTCCAGGATCTCCGTGCCCGTGATGTCTGAAGGCATGAGGTCGGGAGTGAACTGAATGCGCTGGAAGCTCAGATCGAAGACCTGGGCCAACGTTTTAACCAGGAGCGTCTTCGCCAGGCCTGGTGCGCCCGTGATGAGGCCATGGCCTCCAGCGATGAGTCCGATGAGCATTTCCTCCACCACCTGCTGCTGCCCGACAATGACCTTCGCCACCTCGGTGAAGATGCTGCCGCGCGCAGTGTGAAGGAGTTCGACGGTGGTGCGTTCTTGGTCGGGAGTCATGGTCTGGATGCTGGTGGCTGGATGGCAGATGCTGGATGTGTGATCACTTTTCGGAGCGATGGCCTTCGATGACAGCTTGGCGGAAGAGGTTGAGCTTTTTGCCGAGCAACTGAAGACGGTCGTGGAGGTCTTGGTAGATGGCTTGATCCTTCAGCGATTCACACTCCCAGAGGCACTCGAGATGATCGGTAGTCTCGTCACAGGAGCCGAGGGCGAAGGTGAGAAATCGAATGAACTCCTGCTTGTAGCCCCGGCGTCCGTAGCCTTCCACGATGTTTGCACGGATGGATTTGCAGGAGCGGCGAATCTGCGAGCCTTGCTCATAGAGTTCGAACTTCGGCAGCATCGTCAGCGACATTTGGTGAACGTCCTTCGACAGATCACGTGCCAGCTTCCAGATCTCCAGGTTTCGATAACTCATAGCACTCGTCTCAACGCCCCATCTTCGATTCATCCAGCATCAAGAATCCAGAATCTAGCCACTAGCGTCCGGCCTCAATGCGTCATCGCGTAGTAAATGATGTTGATCGCGAGCGGGTAGGCATACTTCTCGGAGAACTCGCGGAAATACCAGGGATCAGCGGCTTCTTCCTCCCAGCCATCGCCATTGTCCGTGTTCCAGCAGATGATCATGCACATGCGCTTTTGGTCATCATACACGGCGCGGTAGTGCACGGTTTCGGAGCCGGGCTTGAACCATTCGTGGTAGCGAGTGTCGCCCATGTGGTAAGCGCGAACGGCCACACCTTTGCCAGGGACCATGGGCTTTTCTTTGAGGTCGAAGACGCTGTGGAAGATGTCGTGATCCATCTCCAGCTCCACGAAGTCGCGGTCCGGCCAGATCATCTTGAAGGCCCGGTAAAAGCCATCCCACTCGTCCGTGCCCCAGAAGTCATCGACCATGACGAAGCCGCCGTTGAGCATGTAGTCGCGCAGGGCTTGGGCTTGAGGCTCGGTGAGATCGATCTGTCCCACCTCATCCATGTAGAGGAAGGGGTAATGGCGCATCTGCTCGGGCTCGATGTCCACGATGGCGCTGTTCGGGTTCACTCGCAGCGAGGTCATCTGCTGGAGTCGGAAGGAGAGATTCATCTCGGCTCCAGGGTAGTCCACATGCCAGCCGCCACCGCGCCTACGACGGCCAAAGCCTCCATCGCCATACGACGGGTAACGAATGCGCACGAAGGTGAAATCATCGTTCGGAGCCTCGGTGCTCACGGACCAGTTCGCGAAGCCCGAGAAATCACCGCGGTCGTAGTCGCGTGGGTTCTCCGGGTAGTAATCGTTTTGGTGATCAATGCCAAAGCTCTTGGGCCGCACCGTGAGATCTGGCGAGGTATCGTCAGCACCGATGACGATGCTGGACACGAGCAGGGCAGTGAGGAGTCGGCGGCTGGAGTTCACACGGATGACCATGCGTGAACGTGGGGGCGGGAGCAGTAATTGCGCCCATGTGCCGACGAACCTCTTCCTTCGCAGGTGAAAAACGTCATTCAGCAGCGGGTGGCTCCGCCTGGGCACCCGACTCGCGTGCCGCAGCGGCTTCCGCTTCAGCCTCTGCATCATCTTCTTTCGCCGTGCCGACCTTCAGCGACACCTTGATGCCATGCTTCGCGGCAGCCACGTTGAGCAGCGAACGAATGGCGCTGATGGTGTGGCCATGCTTGCCGATCACTCGTTTCACATCCTCCTGAGCCAGTTGGATGCGAAAGGTGGTGGCACCCGCTGCATTGTGACCAATGGCGATGGACGCCTGCTGAGGGTAGTCGATCAGGTTGGCGACCGCGTAAGAAAGGAATTCGCGAAGGGCTTCGGGGGCGTCCATGGCTCAGAGGGAATGATTCGACGGGGACAAAAACAAAAAGTCCGGGGTCATGCAAGCGACCACCGGACTTTCTGAAAAAAGGAAATCAAGCTCTACAGCTTACTTGGCGGCGGCAGCTGCCTTGCGGACGCGCTTGATGATCGAAGCGACGGTCTCGGAAGG
Organism: Verrucomicrobiota bacterium; assembly: GCA_963204975.1. GTDB lineage: Bacteria > Verrucomicrobiota > Verrucomicrobiia > Verrucomicrobiales > Verrucomicrobiaceae > JAEUHN01. The sequence goes on from CAUJJC010000042.1 coordinate 26,027, forward strand.
CTGAGCGCCCTTGGAAATCCAGGCATCCACACCAGCGAGGTTCAGAGTCTCACGATCAGAATCGTTCTTGGCCAGAGGATTGTAAGTGCCAAGGTTCTCCAGGTAGGCTCCCTGACGGGCTTTGCGGTGGTCGATGGCCACGATGCGGTAGAACGGACGATTTTTTGTGCCTTCACGGCGGAGACGAATGGCGACCATGTGTAAGTGGAGACGGGTGTTAAGGGGCGGGGATAGTGCTTGGTCGTGTGAATAAATCAAGCGGGTTTTCGGGAAGATTGTCAGGATCGGAAGTCTGCTGGCAGTTGGGTTCTTCCCACTCCTACCACTCGGGCAAAGCTAGCGGTCTCACATTCACAGAGCTTTCACGACTTTCATCGAGCCTGCGAAGCACTCATGCACATAGGTCATGGCCTTCTTCACCTTCGCTTGGGCGGCGGGATAGTCGGCGTCGATGGCGAAGAGTGTCTCCGCCATTTTCTCGACAGGTGTTTCATCCATCTCCAGCAGCCACTCGGGCAGGCCGATGTCTTTGAACATCCAGCACTTCGGCGAGTGAAATTCGGAGTAGGTGTGGATGATCGGTGTGCCGTTGGCGAGCGCAATGATGGGCGAGTGCGGCTCGTGGCAGACGATGGTGTGCGCTCGCGCGAAAATGGAGGCGGCTTCGTCGGCGTTCCAGAATTCATCAAGGTTCACGACATGCTTCTGAATCTCTGGCGGTAGCGGATCGTGAATGAGGCGTTTGTTGTGCCCCATCTCCTTCTTCACCTCAGGGGCAATGAGCACCTTGAGGCCGGTCTTTTTCACCCAAAGCGTGACTAGCTCGCGATACTTCGCGGCGCGGCGCTCATCGTCAGCGATCTGCGCGGGCGTGGGGTGCAGCGGATTGAGCTTCGGCGTGCGCGTGTCATCCACGCCAGGGAGTTTAGCGGTGTTGGTGCGGAGCTGCAGAGTAATGAACTTCCGATCTTCCAAGCCGAGTTTCTTCATCGTGGCGAGTCCGCGCTCGTCATCGCGAACGTCGATACCGAAGCAGCCGTCGGGGCCAAATTGCAGCGTGGCGGTCTTGATGCCCGCGCCCTGGAGAATGGCCAGCGTCTTGGTCTCTCGTGTGTAGATGAAGGACGCACCATTCAGCAGCGCGATGCGCTCATCCGCGCCCTTGCCCTCGACCATGCTGGGGAAATACGACTGGCCAAAGAGACCGTAGGCCTTGCCGTTTTTTTGGCAGAACTGCATGAAGGTGAGGTCCTGCCCCATGCCGGAATTGCGGATGAAAAGATCGCAGCCTTTGATCGCCTCCTGGAGTTGGATGTCCTTCGCGCCTTTGCCATCGAGCTTGCCTTGCAGGATCTCGACCTTCGGAAAGCGGCGCTTCAGCATGGCAGTGACGCGTTCATCCAGCTTCATCGCCCAAAGCACAATCTTCACCTCCGGCAGATGCTCCTCGATCACGCGCAGCGTGCCCGGCGTGTGGCCGATGTCGCCGATGTTCACGGTGTCCCAAGCGGATTGCAGGAGGATAGTCTTCGGCTTGCCATCAGCGGCAAAAGTGGAACCGCCGAGCGCGGCGGTGATGGAGGCAATGAAGTGACGGCGTGAGGGATGATTCATGAAGAGGGGCATGATACGATGCTCAGGGATCACAGGGCAATGGCGGATCGCAGGGGGCACCAATTGTCCAGGCCCTTGGTGGATGGCGCGACCACGCTGGGCTCCAACCCATCGGCGATGCAGGCAAGCGGGCTTTGATGGGCTGAAACTGCGCGTCATCCCGCGTGGCAACGATGGATGTCACAGTTTCAGCTTTTGTCTTGCTTTGGCAGGGTATTTCGAGGGACACTCGGAAATCATGGCCACCGCACCTGACACGCGTTTGAAAATGTTCGAGTTCCACGATGGGACTGTCTCTGGTGAAACGACTCCCGAGGATGCCGAGAATTTCGCGCGGGACTTTCAAGGCTTGCGTCACTTCGCGCAGAAGATGGGCAACGCGCTCGACCTCGGCGATGTGTGGATGGGAGGCTATCGGGAGGCAGACTTCACGCATTTGTGGTCTTGCTCCCTGGATGGCAAATCGGGGCAGGGGGCGATGATCGCGCGCCACGCCCCTTTGTTTGAACTGCTGCAGAATGTCTCGGATGACGCCTGAAACTCTTCCTGCTTATGGCCGCTAAAATCGTTCCTTCCCTTCGCTCTGCTTTGGAGCGCCTGAAACACGCGGGCTCGATCAACGGGCTGTGTCTGGCCTGGCGCAGGCAGATCTTGATCAACCTCTTTCCCTATCAGGACTTCCGGGTGGAGCAGGCTATCCATGCGGTGCAGGAGGCGCGCGAGCATTACGCAGGCGGAGGACATGACGTGAAGCAACTGTGGTTCGGCTTCGATGGTGTGCAGATGCTGGTGTGCTTCCACGGTGAGTGTGCACTGCTGGTGCTGCACTGCCGAGCGGTGGAGGTGGATTTCATTGCCCGTGCGGGAGCCGCGTTTTTGGAAGATGCGCAACTGCTGGTGGATGCTGCGTTGAATCCGGGGGCTGCCGACGTGAATGATGTGGACACAACGCGGCTGGATGTTGGTGATGAGGACTTTGGGTCGCAGGTCACTCGCCTCGTTCGTTGACTTTCCTGTCACAAGATTCGGTGGCAAAAGCAGGCTGACTGGGCAAAAAGGGCGGCGCACAAAAAACGTCTCTCACACCCGATGACACCCGACATTGCCCACGACATGGTGAAACTGGAAGCGCTCCTGCGTGGCCATGTAGCCCCGCATCTGCGTGCCAAGGCGGAGGCGCGAATCCTGGATCTTGCCTGCGGACGCTGCGATGAAGCTGAGACGCTGATCAAGGTGGTGAAGGACGAGATGGATGCAGACCAAGTCAAACTCGTGGGCGCTGACATCCGCATCCGCGAGGTCCGGCAGGCGCGCGAACGCACGGCGAATCTCGATACCGAATTCCTCATCGAAGACGCGACGAAGCTCGGCGCACACAAGGAGATGAAGGACTTCGACATGGTCTTCCTGCGCCATCAGAACTACTGGCACGGCCCCGAGCTGTGGAAAAAGATCTTCGACACCGGCCTCGCCAAAATGAATGACGACGGACTGATGGTGATCACGAGCTACTTCGATCGCGAACATCAGCTCGCGCTCGACGCCTTGCAGAAACTTGGTGCGGAGGTGGTGCTGTCGAAGCGCAACGATGCTTCGCGAGATGTGGGCGATGCACCGGGCAAGAGCGTGGATCGCTGGCTCGCTGTGCTGAAGAAGCCGAAGTGACCGAGGGGCCTCGTCAGAGCCGGTCTGCGAGATCGTTCAACTGCTTGAGCAAAGCCTGGGCTGCGGGCAGCAGGTCGCCTTTCAATTCAGGCCGGAGGATCACGGTCCCTCGTTGTTGCAGATGCAACGGGCCCGTGATTTCGGCATCGGTGGCGCTCGCTGCATTGCCGAGCAGAACGACGTGGGTGAAGCGATCCTGCGGCGAGACGGCGAAGGTCTGGTAGTGCTTCAGGGCGCTCACATTTTGCAGTGCAGTGAATCGGATCGAGCGAATCAGTGGCGATCCTGTCATCGAGTGGGCAGAACCCAAAATGCACGCCGTTGCGCGAGGGGCTTCAGTGCCGAGGAAGTCAGTGAGGACGAGCACCACATCATTAGGACGCTTGGTGCCTGTCAGTTCGACATCGAGTGCGAGTGTCGCGCCATGCGGGTTGGCTGGATCTGCGAGCTTACGCACTTCGTAGCCCATGTTCTCGGGGCCCAGCGTGGACTCGATGAAGGCGGCCAAAGACTTGCTGCGCTCGGGTTCGGTCTTGTTCGCTGTCTCGGTAACGATGGACTCGTAGTGCTTCAAGTCCGCCTCATTGAGGTCCTTCCGCAGACCCGATGCATACTTGATGCTTCGTTGCAGCACCTTCTCCTGCTTGTTGAAATAGAAGACAAACGACAAAGCACCGAGCAGGATCGTGCCGAACGGCAGGACGATCAGCGCGGTGCGGATCACGCGTCCGACGTTGGGAGGGGAATCGTTCATGGTCAGGCTAGGGCATTGAGCACGAGATGTGCAGCTCGTTCATACGCGCCGCCTTCGCCCAGGGTGGCAACGATAGAGGCCAGATCGCGCTCGAGATTTGCTCGTTTGTCGGTGGAGAGCAGGAGGTCGCTCAAGGCGTTCGCGATGTGCTTCGGACTACAGCGATGCTGAATCAGTTCGCTCACGACCTCGCGCCCGGCCAGCACGTTGATGATGCCGATGAACTTGATGCGGACGAGCACCTTGGCTGCGATGTAGGTGGGCCAGGCAACCTTGTAGATCAGAGCATACGGCAGGCCGAAGCATGCGGCTTCCAGCGTGGCGGTGCCGGACGCAACGGCTCCGACTTGAGCGCGCTGCATCAGGTCATAGACGGTGCCGGTTTCGATCCAGCGTTTGGCCTCGGGCATGCCAGCGGCGTCGGCCATCGCTCGCATCTCGGCAGCCAAGGCTTCATTGGCAGCGCTGACGGCGAAGCGGACATTGGGCACTCGCTTCTCGATCTCCTTCGCAGCCTTCATCATGACCGGAAACAAGCTCTTCACCTCGTTCACCCGGCTGCCTGGAAACCATCCGACTAGGCCCAGCTCGCGCTGCCATCCACGGCGTAGAGTCTTCACGCGATCAACCATGGGATGCCCTGGGAACTCGGTGCGAAGTCCGCTTTTCTCATAGAGCGGCTTCTCGAAGGGAAAGATGCAGATCATAAGATCCAGCGTGCGCGCCATCTCCTTGATCCGGCCTTTCTTCCAGGCCCACACTTGCGGGCTGATGTAATAGAGGATCTTCGTGTCGATCTTCTGATCGCGAATCTGCTTGGCCAGCCTGAGGTTGAATCCTGGGTAATCGACAAGGATGACCGCATCCGGCTTCTCCACCGCGACCGCTTCCAGGCAGGCCTCCAGGCGTTGCTTGAAGTAGCCGTAGCGTTTGAGCACCTCGCTGAGACCAACGACTGCCGCCGTGGCTACCCAGTCCTCGATGCCAGATGAAAGCTGGCGCATCGCTGGGCCTCCGAGGCCGAGGAACTTCGTGTCGGGAGCGAGCTTGAGCATCTCGGTCATCAACCCGGCGGCGTGAGTGTCACCGCTGAGTTCGCCGGAGATGATGACGATGCGCTTCATGGCTTCGCGTTGCCACGCTCAATCTGTTCGGTGATCTGCAAGGCGATTCGCAGGGCCTCGGTGCCCTCCTGGCCGGTGACGACGGGGCGCTTGCCGTGGCGTGCGCACTCGACGAAGGCGGCGAGTTCGCACTTGAGCGGTTCATCCTTCTCCACCTGCACTTCCTCGCGCACGATGGCCATGCCGTCCTTGCGATAGATCCAGCCGGACTGCTCCTGGTAGTCGAGACTGAGGTAGCTCTCACTTTGGAAGACGCGAATCTTGCGCAGCTTCTCGGGGCTCACGCGGCTGGCGGTGATGTTGGCGATGCAGCCGTTCTCAAACTTCAGGCGCGCATTGGCGATGTCTTCGCGGCGGGTGAGCACTGGGATGCCGACCGCATCGACATCAATGAGCGGTGACTTCACGAGGTGGAGCACGATCTCGATGTCGTGGATCATTACGTCGAGCACGACGCCGATGTCCATGCTGCGATTAGGGAAAGGTGAGAGGCGGTGGGCTTCGATGAAGCGCGGGTTGTTCATGCGTTCCTCGAGCTGGCGCATGACCGGATTGAAGCGCTCGATGTGCCCCACTTGCAGGATCAGTCCGGAATCGTTGGCCTTGTTCACCAGCCATTGCGCTTCGTCGAGCGAGTCAGAGATCGGCTTCTCGATGAGCACATGCTTGCCTTGCTCCAGCAAGGTGCCTCCGACTTGCTTGTGGAAGATCGTGGGCACCGCGACCGTCGCCGCATCCACCTTGGAGGCAAAGGCTGCGAGGTCGCTGACAGCGGTCGTCTTGAACTGCGCAGCGAGTTCCTCGGCGCGTGCCTGATCGACGTCGAAGATCGCACTGAACTCAATGCGTCCCTCGCTTGCCGCTGCAATCTCCGCCATCACCCGGGCATGATTGCGCCCAATCGCGCCCACGCCCGCCACACCAACTCTGAATGCCTTTTCGCTCATGTTTGGCCATGCTGGCGACAGGGGCGGGTGTGTCAAACCTGAACGCAAGTCTCAGCGCTTCCACCCACCACCCAGCGACTTCGCCAAGAGCACAGTCGAGATGTTACGTTGGCCGTCGAGTTGCGAGAGCGTCAGACGTGTGACTAACACAGTGCGGTCGGCTTCGACGACCTCGAAGTAGCTCGCGAGTCCCTTGTCGTAGCGCACGCGGGCGAGGCGTGAGGTTTCATCGGCAGCCTTCAGCGCGGCTTCGATGGCGCTGCGTTGCTGAGCGATGGATTGCAGGTCGAGCAGCGAGTCCTCGACTTCGCGCAGCGCGACGAGCAGCGTCTGCTTGTATTTCGCTAGCGCTTCATCGTAGCGGCTCTTCGAGGCGCGCAGGTTGGCCTTCAGCTTGCCGCCGGTCAGCACGGGCACGGTGACGCTGGGGCCGATGCTCAGCACGCGGTTCTCCCAGTTGAGGAAGTCGGTGCCCTTCACGCTCTCGAGTCCGGCGCTGCCAGTGAGTTTGAAGGCGGGGAAGAACGAAGCCTCCGCCACACCGATGTCAGCGCTTGCGGCTTGCAGTTCAGCTTCCGCAGCACGCACGTCGGGGCGCGATTGCAGCAGGCTCGATGGCATCGTGGTTGCCAAAGAAGGCGGTGCTCCGAGCGTGCCTTCGGGTGCCACGCTGAAGCTCGAAGGCGACTGACCACACAACACTGCGAGCGCGTGCTCCGTGCTGCCGCGCTGGCGTTCCATAGCCGCGAGATCGGCGCGCGCGAGTTCATGCTCAGCACGCGCGCGGGTGACATCCATCTCGTTCGCCATGCCGCCATCGAAGCGCGACTTCTGCAGCTTCAGTGCTTCCTCGCGCAACGCGATCGTGTCCTTCAGCACCTGCACCTGCGAGTCGAGCGATCGCAGCAAGAAGTAGTTCCGCGCCACCTCGGCAGCCACGATGAGATGCTGTGCGAGCAAGCCTTCCTCAGCCGCGCGAGCGCTGGCGCTGGCGGATTCGACACTGCGCTTCACACGACCCCAGAGATCGAGTTCGTAGCTCATGTCGAGCGACGACTTGTAGTTATCGCGACGCAGCATGTCCGCCACGCTGCCGAACTGCGGCGGCAAGTTGGCACCGAAGCCAGCTTCCGACAGACGCTGCGTGCCCACGTTGCTGGTGCTGCCAAGTTGCGGGAACCACTCAGAGCGCTTCACGCCGATGAGCGCGCGGGCTGTCTCCACGCGAGCCCTGGCACCGGCGAGATCTTGATTGGACGACAAGGCCTTGCTCACCAACCCATTGAGCGTGCTGGAGCCAAAGACCTTCCACCACTGATCTGGCAGCGGCTGTTTCTTGGTGTCGGCCTTGCTCTGATGCTTCCACTTGCTGGAGAACAACGAACTCAATGCGGGGCGCTCGTAGTTCGGACCTTTGACACAAGCGGGCAGCACGAGGCTGAGAAGAAGGAGACGTTTCATGGGCTGGTTCACAGATGGCTAAGGGTTCTTCACCGGCAACTCATAACACGCGGCCTCGCGATCATTGCGCACAATGAGATAACGACCGGCGAGCGTGGGATAGTTCCAGGTCTTGGCGGACAAAGCGTTGAGCGTGGCGAGCGGCTTGAAGATTTCGCGCGAGACTTGGGCGAGATGCACAGGGCCAGGCTCGCTTTGGATCAAGGCGAGATCGCCGACGAGCAGATGCTGGCCGTTGCCGAACTTGCCTTCCTTCCACAGGCGCTTGCCGGTGGCGAAGTCGAGGCAGGCGAATGGTCCATCGTCGAGACCAATGACCGTGTCGCCCAGAGGCGTGACGCTATTGAACTGCGTCTTCATCTTGGCATTCGACCACAGCTCCGTGGCGCTCAACTTGTCGCCCTCGGCTTTGATGTGGAACACGGTGCAGCCCATCATGTAGCCTGCGCTGATGAAGATGCGGTCGCCTGGCAGCACGACTGGCTGCGAGCACTTCGGTGGCCCTTCGAAGCCCCACTTCTGATTCAAGAGGATCGCGCCCGTCGCGGCATCGTGCAGCAGCAATCCGGTCGCGACATTGTCCACGATCACACGCTTGCCTGCGATGGTGGCGAGCAACGGTGAGGCATACGTGGCGGACATCTCACCGATCTTCCACTTCAGCTCGCCCGTCATCTTGTCGTAAGCCACGAGCGTTGGGCCAGGCTTGTCACCGCCCGTGACAATCACATTGCCATCCACAATCAGCGGGGAGCCAGCGATGGCCCACTGAAGGTTCTTTTGGTTGTGCTCCTTCAATGTGTTGCGCGTCCACAGCAGCTTGCCGGTCGCGACGTCGAGACAGTTCAGAATGCCGGTGCCACCGATGGTGTAGAGGCGTCCGGCGTCATGCGTGGGATTCGCGCGTGGTCCATCGCCGCCCTGCCATTCGGTGAAACGTGCCTTGTCCGCGTGATGCCACAGCACCTTGCCGGTGCCGAGGTCGTAGCACGTCACCCACTCCTCTTCGCCGCGCTGCTCCTGCGTGATCGCACGACCGCCGACCACACAGAACGCGCCCCAGCCTTCGCCCACACTGATGCGCCACAGTTCGCGCGGCGGATGCGCTTGCCAGTCGGTCTCGAGTCCTGGATTCGGCAGGATGCCGGTGCGTCCTGTGCCGCGAAACTCGGGCACATCCGGTGCATCCGTGAGCGTGGGCGCATTGGCTTGCACTTCCTGAGCAAAGGTGCGCTGGGGCTCGGGCGACCAGCGCCAGACGTAGTTCGGTAAGCCGGTGCCGCTAACCGCGCCGTCCACGCGCGTCACGCCCTTGAAGACCGCGAAGAGCAGCACAAGGGCTGCGAGAGCCTTCAAGCGTAGCGCACCCGGAAAGCGACTGAACAACACGAACCACAGCGCGACGAAGATCAACGCGAGCATCGGGAAGAACCACAGCACCCAGTGCCAGATGTTGTTGTCGAGGTCGTCATTGAGCCCAAGCCACACGAACGCTGCGGCGAAAAGCGTGGTCGTGGTGATCGGGATCCAGTAGCGATGATTGGCAGGAGTGGCGTTCATGAAGGTCAAGGCGTTACGCTGGCGGTTTGGTGGCTCGACGCATCATCAATGAAAACGTCCATCTGCTGGCCGACGAATAGTGACATATCGGTCGCAGGATCAATTCGATAGATGACCTGCAACACGCGAGTGTCCACGCGCTCGGTCGCATCGCCGCTGAGGTTCTTCTTGGGAATCACCAGCGGCTCGAAACGCACGAACTGCAGCGGCACCTTGAGCGACGGATTGCCGCGCACCATGGCTTCGGCACGCGCGTCAGGCTTCACGCGCCATGCTTCGTGCTCATCAACATCGGCGCGCAGATGCAGCGGATGCGTCTGGCCAATGACCAGCCACGGCGTGGTAGCGCCAGAGGTGGCATACTCGCCCGCGCGGATCTTCACCTGTAGCACGGTGGCGTCGATGGGTGACTTGAGTGTGCTGCGATCAATGTCCACGTCGGCGATTTCGATCTTCGCCTTGGCTGATGCGGCAGCGGCTTTCGCGGCGGCGACGTTGCTCTGCGCGGCGGCGACTCCAGCCTTCGCGGATTGAAGTCGAGCTTGATGCGTGGCGACGGTCATGGCGCGCTGTGTGCGCTCCTCGTCAGAGAGCACGCGACTGTCCTTCACGCTCTCGGCAAAGGTGAGCAAACGCTGCGATTGAGCGAGTTCAGCCTCGGCAATCTGCACCTGGGCTTCGGCGACTTTGACCTGCTGCTCGCTCACGTCGATCTGCGTCTCGGATTGTGCGAGCGCTGCGACTGCGACCGCTCGTTCCGCTTCGAGTTCGCGCGTGCGCAGCTTGAGCAAGGGCTGATCCTTCTTCACCTCGTCACCGACTCTGACCTGCACCAGATCGACCACGCCCGAGCGCGGTGAACCGATGCTGATGGCCTCGGAGCTGGGCTCGATAAGGCCGATAGCAGCCACGGTTTGATCAAACGCTGAGCGCGGTGGTGTGACTGGCGGTGCCGTGGGCACTCGCGTGGTCTGACTATGCACGACGTTGTATCCCGCCCAGACGAAGGCGGCGACGGCGAGGATGGGAAGCACGGGGATTTTCATGAGAATGGATGAATGATGAAGTCTGAAGGATGAAGGGGTTCAGTTGCGGTCGATGCGATCAATGAGGCCGTCGTTCATGTGGGCGATGGTGTCGGCGTAGTGGAAGACGCGGTTGTCGTGGGTGACGACGACGACGGCGCGATCAGGCGCGACAGCGGCACTGGCGAGAAGGCCCATCACGGCTTCCCCGGACTGCTGATCGAGTGCGGCGGTGGGCTCGTCGCAGATGATGAGGCGAGGCTCGTGCACGAGCGCGCGAGCCAAAGCCACGCGCTGCTGCTGACCGCCCGAGAGCTGACGCGGCAATGCTTTGGCCCGATGACCAAGGCCAAGACGATCCAGCATCGCGGTCGCTTTTTTCACCGCGACATCGCGCGACACACCATCGGCAAGCAAGGGCACGGCAGCGTTCTCAGCGGCGGTGAGTGAGGGCAGCAGGTTGTATTGCTGGAAGACGAAGCCGAGGTTGCGACGACGGAACACGATGCGGTCGGCGGACTTCATCTGTGCGGGCTCGTGACCGAGCACTTGCATCGTGCCGCCGTTCGGATCGAGCAGGCCGGCGATGACGGAGATGAGCGTGGTCTTGCCGCAGCCGCTGGGGCCGACGAGGAAACTCATCTCGCCAAGTCGTGCTTCGAACTGCACGCCGCGCAGCACGTCCACGCGTGCCTCGCCGTCGCCGAAGTGTTTCATAATGCCGTCGCAGCGGACGGCGTGGTCATTGGTTTTCATGGTTCAGCGGAAAACAGATGCGGGTTCCAGCACGAGCACGCGGCGCACGCTGATGAGGCTCACGACGAAGGTCACGACCGCCATTAAGGCACCAACGATGGCGAGGATCTGCCACGGCATGATGATGCCGCGCGTGGCCGTTTGTTGACTCATCACCGCGAAGAACGTGGCCGCCATGCCGCTGCCCAAAGCGTAGCCGATGGCCCCTGCGGTAAGGGCTTGCAGCAGCACCATGCCGATGAGCCGCCCATTGGTGACGCCGATGGCCTTGAGCGCGCCGAACTGCCGCAGGTTCTCGATGGTGAACATGTAAAACGTCTGCCCCGCGACGGCGAGGCCGACGATGAGCGCGATGGTGATCGTGATGCCGAAGTTCACCGGGATGCCCGTGTTGCGCAGGTAGTAGCCGATGCAGTCCCAGACGAACTCGTTGGTCGTGCGCGCCTTGAGTCCGGTGGAATGCTCGATGCGGCGCGCGAGGTCCTCGGGCTTGATGCCTTCACGAGCACGGACGAGCACGTAAGCGAGTTGGTTGCGCTCGCGACCCTGGAAATTGACCGCCTCGCTGTAGCGCGCGTGGATGATCGGAAAACTGACGAACGGCGCGCTCGCATCCGAGATGCCGACGATGGTCGCCTTGTGGTCGTTGAGTTCGAGCGTGCGACCGAGTTCCAGCGGCTCGCCAGGGTAGAGCAGCATGTAGCCCGCCTTGTCGATGACGATGGATTTCGCCTCGCGAAGGCGCTCCCACGAGCCCATGAGCATCTTGCGGGGCACACCGGTCAGCGTGCTGTCATCGACGCCCAGCGTGAAGGTGCTGGCGAACTTGCCCTCCAGCGTCTTGGCGGTTGGGTTGCCTTTGAACAGACGCACAGCGAAGTCCACGCCTTCGACACCTCGCACACGAGCGAGGTCGGTGTCCTTGAGCGCCTTGGTCTGCTCGAAATACTCCGTGTAGGGGTCCATCACCCAGATGTCCGCATCGGTCACATCGAGCACCTGGCTGCCCGTGCGCTTCATGATACCCGCGAAGATCGACATCTGGTTGAGCAGCAGGAACGTTGAGAAGGCAAAGGCGAAGACGAGGCCGAAATACTTGGCCTTGTCTGACATGAGCATTCTGAGAGCGACGAAATTCATTGAGTGGTCGTGTTTTGACTATTGGTCAATTCAAGGGTAAAAAGGGGCGGATGCATGGAGGGCAAGGTTTAGGCGGACTTGAGCCAGGTGGCTCCGGGGAAGACCTCGCGCACGATACGGCGGTCCGTCTCGGTGTAGTCGGCCTCGAAACTGAGCGGCTTCCAGCCGAGACCGTCGCACATGAGGTCGCCATTGCGACGCACCGCGATGAGCGGGTCGGTGATCCCGGCCATGACGCGCATGTCGCCTTCCATGGCCATGATGTGGCTGCCGACGGTGACCGAGACGAGGGCGAAGGTAGCTTCCTCCGGCTTGAACCGGTCACGCGGCAGGTCGCCCATGGCCTGGGCTTCGATGATGATCTGCTGAATCGTCCGCCAGCAGCGCCCGGCCTGGAAGCGATGATCCTCCTGGCGCTCGGAGCTGGCCTTGTCCCAGAAGGAGGCGGACTTCAGCATCATGTCGGCATGGAAGTATTCGGGATGCGCCGTGGCGAACTCACAGCACGCGCAGCAGATCGCGCGGATGCGTTCGCGGGAGCCGCCGTTGAAGTTTGACGCCCGTTCAAAAAGGTCTGCACGCTGCTGAAGCGAGCCGGTGCAAACGGCCAGGGCGAGGTCTTCCTTCGACTCGAAATGCTGGTAGAGCGTGCCTTTGGAATACTCGACCGCATGAGCGAGGTCGTCCATGTTCCAGCCCTGGAAGCCGCGTTCCAGCAGGAACTTCCGCGCCTCGCGAATGATCAACTCCTCGCGCGCCGCGAACTCGCGGGCACGGCGGGCAGTGGTGATCGAAACGGGCATGGCTCATAGTTTTAGCCATTTTTGACCGTTGGTCAAATTTGTTTTGATACCTCAGAGACACTTGAACTCGGGCCAACATCTTGGCCTTGGGAAACTTTAACTTGTATGGCTCTCGCGGCATCAGGGGAATCCCCAGGCCTAGCCACATTGACACCGATACTAATCGCCCTCTAAATTACGGTTCATCTTCATTCTCCCTCCCAAACATGCTCCAAGAACTCAAGCGACGCGAAAAAGAAGGACGCCCGATCAACGTGGGACTCATCGGCTGTGGTGCGATGGGCCTGGGGATCGCCTACCAGATTGGCAAGACGCCCGGGATGCGGCTTTCGTTCGTCGCCGACTGG
>CAUJJC010000043.1 GCA_963204975.1 Verrucomicrobiota bacterium
GGAAGACGTTGCATGGCCTCTAGCTCGACACGGAAGCCTGCTCTGTGGGCTATTCACTTCTGCGGAGCCATGGCAGCGCTGATGCTTGGGCTTGGGATTCCGTCGCTAGTCGAGCTGAAACGGTTGAAGGATAGCAAAGCAACCGTCCTGGCCAAGGTGACGGGATCAAGGAGTCGTCCGACAGCCTGGGGGCTTGAGCATGAACTGAGGTATAGCTTCCAGCTTGAAGGCAATCCTGCTGTGACCTATCGCCGATCAGAGCTTCTCAACGACGACCTTTGGTCCACGGTGCCGAAGGAGGAATGGAGAGAAGCCTTGGCAAAGGGAGTTGTCTTGGTGCGGTATGTGCCGACTCGACCGACCAACAATGCGCTAGCGAATGCACTTCCAAGCTGGTTGGACGAATCTGCACCTGTGTGGTTTGGAGGATTGTTTTTGTGGCTCACGGTCAAGGCACAGAGACGCCGAGATCGCTGGATTGATCCAATGTAGCTGTCCTTTGATGCTCGAATCGAAGTAGGCGCGCTGCATTCCCGAGCCGTTCGCGTGGCCATGATTATTCCCGTTCGCGGCGTTGAAGTCTGGGTGACACACGACAGACGAAGGCCTTGGGCTCGGCCTCATGAGCACCAACGGTGAGAACTATGACAGCCTAGGGCGCTACGAGCCTCAGCGAGTGAGCCCTGGGTCATGTAGTCAATTTGTTTGAGCGCGAACCCACAGCAAGGCGCTGCCCAGCGTTGACCAGAAGCGCTTTCCCGAAACGTCGTCAGCTCACGAGGCTGTGGGCGTGGCGCTCTTCAAGCGGCCTCACCCGGCGATGCCATCACTTCGCGCCTCCATTGCTTGCGGCGCAAACCCAGGGCTCGCTTGCTCAGGCTCGCAGCGCCCTGGGCTACAATCGGGTGCACCTTTGGTGCTTAACATCTATTGGCAGTGCGGCGTTCGGTTTTCGCCAAGCGTGCTACGAAGCAGTTCACGCCCCGATCAACGCCGCGATTCGCTCCACCTCGTGCTCGGTGTTGTAGAAGTGGGGGCTGAAGCGGAGGTAGTCTTGGCCGGTGCGGTCGTGGCGGTGGGAGATGTGGATCTTGTGCGCAGCGAGGTGGGCGAAGATCGGGGCGAGGTCGCGGGTGGGGTGGGAGAAGGTGCAGATGCCGGAGGGCAGGCAGCCGTCGCTGGACTCGATCAAACGGAAGCCAAGCGGCGTGAGGGCAGCGCGCAGGCAATCGCGCAGGTGCAGGAGTCGTGCGCTGATGCCCGCCACCGTGGCTTCGTTGATGAGTTCGATGGAGGCTTTCATGCCGAGGATGCCGGCCATGTTGAGCACGCCGGGTTCGTAGCGCCGGGCACCGGCTTCCCACTCGATCTCGGTCTGTGCGATGAAGTTGGGCGACTTGATGTTCCAGGCACCGAGCAAGGTGGGGCGCAGTGTGTCTTGCAGCTCTTCCTTCACATACACGATGCCAGCGGCCATGGGGCCGAGCATCCACTTGTGTGAATCGGCGCTGAGGAAATCGACGTGCTCTACGAGCGTCTCGAATGCGCCAACGGTCTGGATGGCATCGAGGCAGAACAAGATGCCACGCGCGCGCAGCATCTGGCCGATCACGTCGATCTGAATGCGGTTACCGGTGAGGAAGTGGCACGACGCGAGCGCGACGAGTTTGGTTTTGGCTGTGATCGCTTGCTCGACGACCTTGGGCGTGATGGCACCGAGAGCGGCGGGCTGGAGGAACTTCACGACCACGCCACGGCGCTGCAACTCGAGCCACGGATACACATTGGCCGGGTAGTCCTCCAGATAGCACACGACCTCGTCACCGGGCTGCCAGTCGAGACCATTGGCCACCAGGCTGAGCCCCACGCTGGTGGGTCCGAGCAACGCGATCTCGCTCGCCTTGGCTCCGATCAACTGCGCCGCGAGCGCCCGCGTCTCATTCATTGCTCGCCATGCGGCAGGAAACTCCTGCATCGCCACGCACGAACCTTCCAGATAGTCCTGCATCGCACGAGTGGCGCGTCGCGGCAGGATGGTCACGCCAGCGTGCGCCATGAAGATGCTGTCGCGCGCGACCGGGAACTCGGCGAGGCGCAGGGATTCGTCGGCGATGAGGGTGTCGATGAAAGTCATGCCGCATGTGTGCGGTGCGGTGATGGCTTGTCAATCAATGGCCCTCGGCTTGCCTCAATGATGTGAGCCTGAGGTTGCAGGTGGCGGAGTGTGCGTGGTGCTCAACTTTGCACACATCAAGGTGGTGGCGCGCCGCGGACTTGCAGGCTCTCCGACCATTCGCGGGCGAAGTCGCGATCATAGCGCTTGTTGATCAGCGCGATGATCACGACGGCGATCAAGGCACCGAGGCTGGCCAGCGCCATGTCCTTCTGCGCATCCCAGATGTCGCCCTGCGTGCCCACGTAAGCGTCGCCCAGGTCGCCACCGAATGAGGCAGCGGCGGCCCATTCGATCATCTCGAAAAGACCGGAGGTGGACACCATGACATCGAGCGGGAGGAAGTAGGCCCAGAACCCGCGCACTCGAGCGACGCGCATGAAGATCTCGCGAAACGGGTAGGCGATAAGCAGGCCGTAGAGGAAGTGAACGGCACGATCGAAGTGATTGCGCTGCCAGCCCATGAGGTCGTTGAAGGTGCCGCCCGTGAGCGACGTCCACCATTCATCATAAGGCACGAGCGAGTAGGTGTAGTGCGCGCCGATTTCGTGAAGGCAGAGGAAGATGAAGATCAGTGTGTGCGAGACGCGCGAGAACAAGCGGTGCCGCCAGCCCCAGATCAGCAGGGCGAAGACGGGGATCATGAGCACATTCTCCAGCAGCCAGTCCTGGCGGAACTTGGGCTCGATGGCGAGGCCCACCCAGATGGCGATGAACAAGCCCAGCAACAGTCGCGTGTGGTTCTGGTAGTTCAGCATCATGGCTAAGTCAGTAAACGCAGGGAAGGAATCGTTTCACTCGCGCGGCGTAGTCCGGGTAGTCTGCAAAGTGGTCGCGCAACCAGCGCTCCTCGCGACGTGCCTTGAGGTCGAGGAAGATGAGTTGAAGCAACGCGATCACCAGTGCGAGTCCGCTGCCAAACATCAGCGCCCAACCAAATCCGAGCCAGATGAGCGATGCGTAGAGCGGGTGGCGAACGAGGGCGTAAACTCCCGTGGTGACGAGCTGACCTCCAGGCAAGGGCTTGGGCAAGGCGGTTCGTTGTTGTCCAAGATCACGCACGCCACGGATGCCGAACCAGGCACCGATGAGGAGCATGAGCACGGCGATGGCCTTCGTCACGTCGGCAATCGGGATAGATTCATCGCTCATCGGGGCAGCGAGAAGCAACGCCACCATCAGCACGAACTGGATGACCACCCACACGCCACCGCGAGCGACGAAGGAGTCCTGCGATCCGTGCGGAGTGGAGTTTTCGCTCATGGCTGAAGAGAATGAAGGGACGCCGTGCGCGGGAGTGTAGAATGAGAGGATGAATTCACAAGCCGACCCTTCGTCAACACCCGCTCACCTCATCGAAGTGAAGGTGGCAGAGGTGCATCAGCTCTTCAATTCGATGGACCCGTCGCCCTTCCACGAGCGCGATCTGGATCACGATGCGGAGCAGTTCATCGTGAGCTGGGCGCAGGAGTTTCCATCCCGTGCGCCGCTGAAGCTGATCGTTCATCTGGGCCGTGTTCCCCAGGGCGTGAGCGATGTGACGGCGCTTGTCGCTGAATCCGTGAAGCACTACTTTGATTATCGGGCGGAGATGACGCGCCGGGAATTCCGGCAACTCATGAAGGAAGGCCGTGTGGCGCTGATCATCGGACTCATCTTTCTGGCAGTCTGCGAGGTGGTGGCCCAGGGATTGCCTGCTGCGCAAGACACCTGGCATGGAATGCTGCGGCAGGGGCTGACGATCATCGGCTGGGTGGCCATGTGGCGTCCCCTGGAGATTTATCTTTATCGTTGGTGGCCGGTTCGCAGGCTGGAGCGTGTGTATCGCAATCTGAGCACGATGAACGTGGAAGTCTGTGTGGCGAGATGACACGATTGACCTGCGGCGAACGTATAAACGTGCCCATGAATACACTTCGCCTCTTCGCTGTCTCATTGTTCCTCGTTGTCAGTTCTACCTTCGCTGGTGAAACCCAGATCACTCACGCCGATGGCAAGGAGGCGGTGAAGCTGGTCGCCGAGAAGAAGGTTGCCGTGATAGATGTGCGGACGCCTGCGGAGTTCGGTCTGGCGCACATTGATGGAGCCAGTAACATCGACTTCAACGCGCCGGATTTTGAGACCAAACTGAAGGCCATCGACAAGACGAAACCAGTGCTGGTGCATTGTGCCGCTGGTGGCCGCAGCACCAAAGCCCTACCCACTTTCAAGAAGCTGGGCTTCACCACGGTGATTCACCTGGATGGAGGATTCACGGCTTACGAGGAGGCCAAAGGGGCCAAATAGGTCGTCATCAGGCCAAGCTGAGCCCCTCGGAATAGTGGTTGCCAAGGGACGGCAGTGCGGCAAAACTCCGCGCTCATTTTGCCGCCCTGGGTCGCTTTGCGGCTGCCAGGGGCTGCAATTCAACTGTGCTGACTTCAACTTAACGCCTCACCAGCCATGCCTGCGAAAACCAAAATCGCTAAGAAGGCCGTCGCTCCCAAGCCCGCCAAAGCCCCCGCGAAGCCTGCTAAAAAAGCGCCTGTCAAAAAACCGGCAAAGCCTGCCGTGAAAGCCAAAAGTGCCAAGTCAGCCAAGGCACCTGCTCCCAAAACTTCTCCAAAGAAGCCTGCCAAACCCGCGCCCAAGGCCGCCAAGCCGGTCCGCAAAGCAGCCAAGCCTCAACCCAAGTCTCCAGTCAAGAAGCCCGCACCGAAAGGCAAGCCGGCAGTCAAGAAGGTGGCGGCCAAACCCTCCAAGCCCACCCCCACTCCTTTGAAGAAAGCCCCAGCAAACAAAAAAGCTCCAGCACCGGCCAAGGCCGCCAAGCCAGCAGCGCCTGCCAAGAAGTCAGCCCCTGTCGCGAAAGCGGCTCCGGCGAAAAAACCAGCACCCGCAGCCAAGGTCGCCAAGCCCTCAGCTCCGGTTACGAAGGCAGCACCTGTGGCTCCCAAGGCTGCTCCCGCCCCGGCCCCGAAGCCAGCGGCCCCAGCACCAGCTCCCAAGGCTGCCGCGCCAGCACCTTCTCCAACACCCGCACCTGCGAAAGCACCTTCCAAGTCCTCATCAAGCAAGAGCCCAAGCGTAGCCTCGCCTTCGAAAGGCTTTGTCGCTGGTCCGCCGATCAAACCGGTGAGCCGTGGCAAGCAGGAAGAAGTGGGTGCCACCATTGATGTGAAGAAAGGTGTGAAGATGACGCCTTTCCTCAAGAAGCAGAAGCAGCGCCTGATCGAGTTGCGCAGCCTCCTGCTCGATAGCATGGACAGCGTTGCCGAGGGCAGCCTACGCAGCCGTCCCGAAGGCAGCGAAGCCTCTGCTTTCGGTCAGCACATGGCCGATGCGGGCAGCGATGCTTATGATCGCGATTTCGCCCTCAGCTTGCTGAGCCAGGAACAGGACTCACTTTATGAGATCAACGAGGCGCTAAAGCGTATCGACTTGGGCAGCTACGGCATCTGCGAGATGTCCAGCAAACAGATCCCGGAGATTCGTTTGGAAGCCCTGCCATTCACCCGTTTCACGGTCGAATGCCAGGCCCAGATTGAGCGTGATAATATGGGTGGTCGCTACCGTCGTCCGGTTCGCTCACTCTTCGGTCTCGAAGACAGCGCTGACGGCGATGACGACAGCTCTGATGATGATGATACCGAAACGGTTGACAAGAAGGAGGAATAACCTAGCATCACCGCCCCTGTTATGGCCCGCGAAATTATCACCCTGGAATGCACCGAGGCAAGAGCCGCCGGTTTTCCCCCGTCACGTTACGTCACACGCCGTAACAAGAAGAGCCCCAATACCCCGGGCCGTCTCGAAAAAGTGAAGTTTAATCACTTCATGAAGAAGCGCACTCTCCACCGTGAGATTCGCTAATCGAGGAACCTCCACTACGTCATTATGAGCCAGCCCAAGACTGAAGAACGCCTCATCTCCCTTCGCCGTCACAATCGTCGCATGCCACGTCGTCGCATGGACATCCCGACGGAGCAGATCAGCTACAAAAACCCTGAGATTCTCGCCAAGTTCTGCACGGAGACAGGCAAGCTCCTGCCTCGTCGTGTGACGGGTGTGTCCGCCTGGATTCATCGCAAGATCGTTCAGGAAGTGAAGCGCGCCCGCGACGTGAATATCATGGGCTAGTAACCGGCTGCCCTTCGTAGGGCGGCAGGTTTGCACCCAAAGCAACTCATTTAGTCCCACTGTCGTTTGTTCGGCAGTGGGATTCTTTTTCCAGTGATGTCAGGACTCAAAGACACGCAAAACGAACGTGATCACCGGCAAGTGGCGATCGACCGTGTGGGTGTGCGCAGCCTTCGTTTCCCTATGCGCATTCGTGACCGCGACAGTCACGAGCAGCACACGGTGGCGCTTGTCTCGCTGGCGGTTGATTTGCCGCATCACTATAAAGGCACTCACATGAGCCGCTTCGTTCAGGTGCTTCACGCTCATGGAGAAGTGACGGATGTGAAAGGCATCACTGCGATGCCATTGGAACTCCTCAACAAGCTCGATGCCGAGCGTGCTCATGTGGAGTTCAAGTTTCCTTACTTCCGCGCCAAGCCTGCACCCGTGACCAAGACGGTGGGATTGCTGGATTACGGCGTGGTATTTGAGGTCAATGCCACCCATGAAGGTTCTGATTTTGTGCTCACCGTGGAGGTTCCGGTGGCCACCCTTTGCCCTTGCAGCAAGGCGATCAGTGATCGTGGTGCCCATAATCAGCGCGGGCTGGTGACTCTCGCCGTGAGATTCACGCAGCCGATCTGGATCGAGGACTTGATTGAACTCGTGGAAGCCAGCGCGAGCTGCCAACTCTACAGTGTTTTAAAGAGGCCAGACGAGAAATTCGTCACCGAAGCTGCCTATGACAATCCGGTGTTCGTCGAGGACTTGGTTCGCAATGTGGCCGTTCGTGCGGCAAACCATCCGCACATCAAATGGTTCAAGGTTGAGGCGGAGAATTTCGAGTCGATCCACAACCACAACGCTTACGCGATGGTGGAGCAAAAATTGAAGGACTAAGACCTGCCATGCTCGCCGATACCATCGCCGCGATCTCCACTGCGCCCGGCGAGGCAGCCATCAGCGTGCTAAGGGTGTCTGGGCCAGCAGCATTTGAGGTCGTGGCCAAGGTCACTCGCACTCGTGTTCCGCTGAACCCGCGCCGCGTGGGGCTGGGCGAGGTGATTGATAGGGAGGGGCACGTCATTGATCACGCGATGTTCATCGTGTTTCGCGGTCCAGCCAGCTACACGGGAGAGGATGTGGTGGAACTGCACTGCCATGGCGGAGTGCTCGTCACTCGGAAGGTGCTGGAACTTCTGCTGGGTGCGGGAGCGCGTGTGGCGGAGCCCGGCGAATTCACCCAGCGCGCCTTTTTGAATGGCAAGATGGACCTCACGCAGGCGGAAGCGGTGATGGATCTTATTCATGCGCAGAGCACTCTGGCCATGCGGGCCGCGAATGAGCAGCTCGATGGCAGCATCGGTCGTGAGGCCAATGCCATGCGTGGTGAACTCATTGAAGTGCTGGCTCACATCGAGGCTTACATCGACTTTCCTGAGGAAGACATCAGCCCAGATGTCGGAGCCGCAATGGTGGCCAGACTCGATGCAATCATCCAGCGGGCGCGACGATTGCTCGCGACGGCGGAGCACGGGAGAATCCTTCGCCAGGGTGCCCGCACCGTCATCTGTGGCGAACCCAATGTGGGCAAGTCCTCGTTGCTCAATGTGCTGCTGGGGTTTGAGCGTGCGATCGTGAGTGCCACCGCTGGCACCACGCGAGACACCGTGGAAGAGATGCTTCAGGTGCATGGGCTTCCCTTGCGCCTTGTCGATACTGCCGGTCTTCGTGACAGCAGCGATGAGATCGAGCGCCAGGGCATGGCGCGCACGGGTCGGGAGATTGAGCGCGCTGATCTCATGATCGAAGTGGTGGACGCAACGAAGCCTGCGAATGAGGTCCAACGGGTTGCGGCTGATCTTGCGGGAGACAGGAGACTGCTCGTGCTGAACAAGGCAGACCTCGGCGTGCATCCATCCTGGCGGGATGGAGTGCGCGTTTCTTGTGTCACCATGGACGGCATTGAGGAATTGCGGTCTGTCATTCGAGACATCGTGCTCAGGCACAGTGGTCAAATGAGCGGCGACCACTCCATCGCGATCAACGCGAGGCACCAGGCGTGCTTCGAGCGTTGTGCAGCCAGCTTGCAGGCGTGCAGGCAGGCCTTGCTGGCGAATGCAGCGATGGAACTCACCGCCTTCGAGGCCCGTGAGGCTCTCCAGGCTCTGGGCGATGTGGTAGGCCGGGTGGACATTGAGGAAGTTCTTGATGTCGTGTTTTCCTCCTTCTGCATCGGCAAGTAGTCATGCCCCTTGACGCTTCGCACTCGCCACGGATTTTGCCCTCATGCTTCCACTTGCTCAGCGACAATGCTTTTTGATCCCAGCCCTTCCGCACGAATGCGAGGCGCATAGTTCGATCATCGAAAACAGTGCAGGCATGTCCGCCGTAGAGTAAGGCTCTCACTTTCCGCCGCTCCATCATGTTTCGCCATTTCCTCGCCGCCATCGGGTTGCTTCTCACCTCCTGCTTTCACGATGCCAACCCGTCTGACTTCACCCTCGGCCAGCCTTCGGTCAAAGACCTCGTAGGCACTTACAAGCCCACCGAGCACACCACCGATCTCCTCAAGGCGACGGGCAAGTATCCAAGCGCAAATTCCTCCATCACTTTAAAGGATGATGGCTCGATCACGATCTCCGAAGTGCCTGACTGGTGGTTGACTTCGTTTGGCGAAGCGAAGGGCAAGTTCGACAACGGCAGCGGCACCTGGGCCGTTGATAAGAACAAAAAGTGGTGGCTGCTGGTGGCCAGTTTCCCCACGGCTACCGCACAGTTTTCCTCCACGGTGCCACGCTCAGGGCATGTCACGGCCATGCTTTCATTGGTCGGGCAGAAGCCGCCTTACGTGCTCCAGTTGAGCGTGAGCGATCCTAACGCGGACATGTCCATGCAATACGAGAGGGTGGGCCCCTGATCATGAGCGCTCGCGTCCTTTGTCTTGTCTTTGAGGGCCTGGAGGAGATCGAGACCATCACTCCCGTGGATCTGCTCCGGCGTGCGGGAGTGGAGGTGGTGATGGCATCCATGAACGCTTCGATCCATGTCACCGGGAGATGCGGCATTACCTTCCATGCCGATGCGACACTCGACGGCGTGGATAAGGCAGGTTTCAGCCTGCTATTCATCCCTGGTGGTCCCGGCATCAAAGACGTGCGTGCTGACGGACGGGCAGCGGCTCTGGCACGTTCGTTCGCGGATGCGGGCAAGCCAGTGGCAGCCATCTGTGCCGCCCCGGCGGTGCTGCACGATGCGGGTTTGCTCGCAGAACGTCGTTATACATCGCACTCAGGAGTGCGGAGTGAATTGGCGGAAGCGATCAGTGATGAAGCTGTGGTTCAAGATCGCGGCGTGATCACCTCGCAAGGTGCGGGCACCGCGCTGGAGTTTGGGCTCGTTCTCGTGGAACTGCTTGCCGGTCAGGACAAGCGTCGCGAAGTCGAGACTGGCATCATGATCTGAGGCCGCCAGTCCGGCAAACTTCGATGAATCCACCTGTGAGCGGCAGTCGAATAGCATTGCCATGCAAAGACTCGCGATCATCGGCACCGGCATCTCAGGCCTCGGCTGCGCACACTTTCTTCAGAAGCACTACGACCTCACGCTCTTCGAGGCCGGTGATTACGTCGGCGGTCACACTAACACTGTCGCGGTGAAGGAAGGTGATCGCGAGGTCTGCATGGACACCGGCTTCATGGTTTACAACGAGGTCACGTATCCGCATCTCACGCGCCTTTTCAAAGAGCTGAACGTGCCGACCAAAGAAACCACGATGTCCTTCAGCGTGCATCACGGCCCCAGCGGCGTGGAGTGGAATGGCGCGGGCTTCAATACCTTGTTCGCCCAGCGCAAGAACCTCTTCAGCCCCCGCCACTGGCGCTTCCTGTATCAGCTCAATCGCTTCAACAACGAAGCCGTCGCCGCGCTCGATGATCCGCAGTATCAAAGCATGACGCTCGCCGAGTATGTCGCCGCGCGCGGCTATGGTCACGACTTCACCGAGCGTTACCTCGTTCCCATGGCCGGTGCCGTGTGGTCCACGCCGCCGGACAAGATGCTGCGCTTCCCCGCCATCACGCTGCTGCGCTTCTGGCACAACCACGGCTTCCTCGGCCTGCACTGCCAGCATCAGTGGCGCACCGTGGACGGCGGCTCGCGTGAGTATGTGAAGCGCCTCATCCCGCCCTTCGCGGATCGCATTCATCTCAACACGCCCGTCAAATCGGTGCGCCGTGTCGGCGATGAAATCGAGATTACCACGGACAAGCGCGGCACCCAGCGCTTCGACAAAGTCATCATGGCCTCGCACGCCGATCAGTCCCTGCGCCTGCTCGCCGATGCCACCGACCGCGAGCGTGAAGTGCTCGCCGCCTTCCAGTATCAGCCGAACAAAACGCACCTGCACACCAACGAAAAGTTCATGCCCGAGACCAAGCGCTGCTGGGCCGCATGGAACTACCGCTACGAGAACGACACCACCACGCACTACTGGATGAACGAGCTGCAAGGCGTTTCCGACCAAGTGAACTACTTCGTCAGCCTCAATGCCGACGTGCCCACTGCGGACGTGAAGAAGACCATCGACTACGAGCACCCCCTTTTCGACCTCCCCGCCATCGCCGCCCAGAAGCAAGTGACCGAGCTGAATGCTGCATCGAGCAACACCTACTTCGTCGGTGCCTGGACCCGCTACGGCTTCCACGAAGACGGCCTGCTCTCCGCCGTGAACCTGTGCGAGCAGTTGCTCGGCGGTGATCCGTGGGAGAGTCGCTGAAACTTCCCGTGACCGCAGAGGGCCAGCTCTTCATCGCATGCGGTGGCGTTGCTGGGAGAGCGGGACTATTTCTCGATCAACTTCAAATCAACGTGGTCATTCTTGAGGAGCCCAGTAGATAGATCAGTGACGACAAGTTGATAGTTCTTGCCTCCGGCGCTGAAGGACACTGCTGAATCCTTGCCGATGGAACCTTCCTTGAGCTTCGTGCCCCCCGCGAGAGCCGAGATCTTGGAGTCGATCTCTGCCTCGGTATAGTAGCTCGCCGGGGTGGCAGTGGAGCTGAATACACGGAAATCGACCTTGCGTTGGTTCTTGCTGTTGAGCTTGCCGACCCACACATACCAGTTTGGCTTCGATGGCACCGAACGTGTGCGCCCATCGTTGATGCCCTCCATGGTATAGATGGTTTGCGCTGTGGAGGTGCTTAACGCCGGGTTGGCCCTGCTTCCAAAGCTCTTTTCTAGTGGCGTGGGGTTAAGGTAGCTGACGTCTTCGAGTCGTGTGACGCCAAGGGCGTTGGCGAGTCCAGGTGAGATCGCCATTAGGTCACCTGTTTTTTCGGGTGGTCCCCATTCGACCGGCTGTGCCTCGAATTCGACTTTGGGGTTTTTTGGGTTGCGAACTTTAACCTTGTTCTGGCGCAGCCAGTCTGCCGGAGTCTTGGTGTAGTCCCAACGGGCTGCGATGTAGAATTTGGAGGGATCGAATGCATCAGCACTTGGCGGTCTGCTGCGATTGGCATCAGGGCGGAAGACACCGGTCGCATCCGCCTGTTGCCAGGTGGTTATGAAGGCGAGGGTGCTGCCGAAACCACCGGAGTTCCCTGGGCCGCCCCAGACTTGGGCGTGTCCTGTGCGCCATTCGAGATCGGCAATGGTATTGGAGACTTTTGCAATACCGGTCTGAGCAGCCTGGAGTTGGGTGCCTGAAATGTCTGCGGCTAGCTGAAGCTTGTTGAGACCAGCGAGAACCGCTTTGGATTCGCCATCTGTTCGCTGGGTCAGTTGAGTTTTGAGCTGAGTGATGGCGGCTTCAAGAGTGGCTTTCTCGCGCTGATAATCGTTGGACTTCGCCTCTGCGGAGGCAGCCATGGAACGCAAGGATTCCAGGTCACTGGTGAGTTTGTCGATGGTCTCCTGACGTCGAATGACGTCAGCTTCGCTGGCTTTTCGCTGTTCTTCCGCCTGCTGCTGCAAGCCGGAAAGTTCGCTTTGTTTGGTCGCCAGCAAGGCGCTTGTGGCTATCACATCGTTGTTAGCCTGGCGTGCCTGACCAACAACCCACCATAGAAGGATTGCAAGCAGGACTCCCACGCCTGCAGTGATGAGAAGTGCTCGTTTGTAGTTCTTCCGGTAGCTGGCGAGGCGCATCTCGGCTTTGTCTGCTTCCGCTTGTTGGATGCGACGGCGCTCGGCTTGTTCTTTCTCTGCGACCTTGTCGGCTGCGATCTTGGCGAGACGTTTCTCTGCTTCTTCTGCCTGCCGCTTTTCTTCTTGGAAGACGGCAGCCTGCTCCTGAATCCAGGGGATGAGCGATTCGCTGACAATCTCATAGAACGGTGTTTCACCGCGGGCCTGAAGATAGACGAGCCGGGTGCGCCCAGTCAGCGTCGCCATGGTGGTTTCGGCATCTTGCTCGCTGATGTTCTCGTCGGCGAGAGTCCTGAAAAGATCATCACGAGAGACGATGTTGCGTGTGCCGCTGGAGGTAATGAGCTTGGTTAGTGCGAGTTTGGCGTGGCGCTGCTCCTGGTCCGAGAGGGGCTTCATGGAGTTTTCCATGTGCTGATCGTAAAGGTGCTGGACGGCGCTGGCAGGGTTAGCCTTTTCGCTGGCAGTGTTGAAGAGGGCTTCCTCTTTGGGTTCGTCCCAGAGGGTGCGGCAGGCGATCTGGGTTTCGGTGAGGGTGATGTAACCGTTGTCGCTTTTGGCGCGGAGGCCAGCTTCCAGGGTGTGGCAGGTTTGCTCGTTGAGGCGGCGTGTGAAGAGCGGCTGGTCGTTGCGCGTTCTGGCCTTGTAGGGGCCTTCGATGATGGAGGTTAGATCGGCCTCTGTGAGCTGGTCGAGGTGATGAACCTGACTTTTGATCTGTGGATAAAAACGCTCAAAGTGGCGCTGCACCTTGGGCAGATAGTCGTCGCGCAGTGCGAAGATGAGTTTCACGTTCAACTCGTCGTCAGTGATAAGTTCGGCGAGGGCTTCAAACATCGCTCGCTGGAAGCTCATCGACTGGTGAAAGGCTTCGCGGCTTTCGGGTGCTTCCTCGAACAGGGTGACAGACTCTTCGAACTGATCACAGAGCAGCACGATGGGCGGATGTGTCGGGCTCCGCTGCTCAGTGCCCAAGGCGGCACGCAGCCGACTGACCAGTTCGCTGGCGCTGATGGAGAGTTTCGCCTGATGGAGGTCGTCAGGGGCGAAGATGGAGGGCAGAAAGGGGTGGTGGCCATCGTCGCCCAAAGACAGGCGCTCGACGAAGAACTCCTTGTTGGCGATGGGCTGCACCCTCATGCGTTCGACCCAGCTTCCATCTTCAACGAGTGCGGGAATGAGTCCCGCGTTGAGCAGTGATGATTTCCCCACGCCGCTGTCACCTGAGACGATGATTGCCCGGTAGATGCTGCTGAGCCGGAAGATGCTGCGCACATCACGATCGCGGGCTCGAAAGATCGGGCGATCCACGAGGCGGAAAGACTCAATGCCGCGGTAAGGCGCAGTGGGGAGCCCCAGGGTGGCGAGGCTTTGGGCCTGTTGGGTATGCGTCTCTATGTTCATGGTGGCATGTCGTTACCGGTGACTTGCTTGTAGAGAGCGGGAACGAAGGTCCAGAGATCTTCGGCGACAAAGTTCACATACTTGAGTTCATCGTCCCAGACGCGAGTGATAAGAGCGTCTGGGTAGGGGTCGATGGCGAAGGACGGCTTGAAGCGATCCTTCTTGTAGCGCATCGTCTTGATCAGCAGGCGCAGGTTGTAATCCATCAGGCTGTAGCCGATGAAGAGTGTGGGCCAAGTCCGGAGTCGGTGATAAATGGTGTTGGGCACCGGATTGGATTCTCTTTCCGACATGCTCAAGACGAAGTCGATGTAGTCCTCATCCGTCAGGACCATGGAGGATGGTGTGCTGGCGCAGCCATGGATCTTGAACAGGAAAGGCTTCTTGGGGGTGGGATCGTCGATGGGATCGTCCTGTTGCCCTGACTTGCGGGGCTCGTAGTAGGCTGTTGTGGGGTTCTTACCCGCTCCGATGAGTGCACTGGTGAATAGATCGTCGTAATTGGTGGTGACGATGATGGGGAAGTTGAGTTGGGCGAGCCCCCGCAGTGCAGGGGAGGGAACCTTGCCCACGTTCACAGCCTTTCTGACTGCGTTGGCTAACGTAGAGCGGCCCTGCTTGCGCAGGTTAATGGCCTCCGCAGCATCCTTTACACTGTATCGTGCGAGAGGTGGCTCGGGCGGAACTTTGCTGGCCTGCTTGTTGTCATTCTCTATGTTGAGTTCGTAGTCGAGGGTGACTCGGGTGAAGTTGCTTTTTGGCGGGAACCTGGCGGGATCGAACCGCATACTCCAGCCGCTCTGACTGGCGAGTTCGGCGGCGAGTTCACCAGCGAACAGGGGGCGGTCCTTGTCGGGGTAAACCCAGGGGAGGTTCTTCTTCGGATCTGGTGAGGCATGAACGCCCGCACCGAGGAAAAGAAGGACTTCGCCTCGTTTGACGGCGTCAGCGATGAGAGTGAGATCGTCGCTCATAGGGGGCTAGTTTTTGGGCTCAAACTTCCACAGCCGGGCGGTATCGTCCTGGCTGGCGGTGACGAGGTATTGGCCGCTGCTGTGCCAGTTGATTTGCAGCAGTCGGTGGGCGTGGCCGACGAGGCGGGCGACGAGCACGGGCTGCTCGGGCTGGGTGTCCCAGATGGCGGCGATGTCGTCGTCACCAGCGGTGGCGAGGTAACGGGAGTCGGGGCTCCAGGCAGCGTAGTGGACGGCGGCGGAGTGGACGGGGAGGTATTTGAGGTCGTCTCCGGGCGGGGTGGCAGTGATAGAGGCGAGGCGAAGGGTGCGAGTGATGCCGTCCTCGGCGCAGATGGCGAGCGTCTTCTCATCGGGGCTGATGGCGGCGAAGCGGACGTTGAGCCGGTTGCTGTCGATCTCATTCTCACCGTCACTTTCACCCGCAGCGCTGATGGGGATGGCGAGGGGCTTGATCTCAGGGCTGTCGGGATTGATAAGATAGGTGATGGTTCCTGCTGTGGCGACGATCCACTTGTCGCGCGCACTGAAGGAGGCGCTGGTGATGGTGGCAGGTAGATCGATGCGGGCAATGGCAAGCGGATTGCCTGGCTTGCAGATGAGCAGCCTTCCATCGGCGCAGGCGATCAGGAGCCGGACCTTCTCGGCGTTCTGATGATTGAACCCAATGTGGGTAGGCGCGCCGCCGAGGTCCTGAATCACCTGTTCAGGAATGGCGCTGTCTTTCCAATTCCTGATGACGACGCGCCAGTCAGAACCGGCAGAGGCAAGGAGATGATCCGGCCCGTAAGCAACACAGAGCACAGGATCTTTCCCGTGGGCTGGCAAGGATGGCAGGGCGGCGAGCGAGCCGGTATCGAAACGATGGACGGTGCCATCTTCGCCAGCGGCGGCGAACTCTGTGCCGTCTGGGCTAAACTGGGCATCGGAGAAGACGGTGAGTCGGCCTGGTGGAACGCGGGCCGCACTGCCGATGCCGGTAAGCTGTAGTGACTTGGTCGTGCCGTAGCCCGCAGAGACGAAGAGGTCCGCCGCCGGAGTGCCTGCCGGACCAAAGCTGGCATTGCGCACGACGCTGCGATGGGCGGTGAGTTTGAGCTGTCTGGGCGGTGCGTCGGCGATGAACTGCTGTTTCTTCATCTGACCGATCTTGGCCTTGATTTCGGCTACGGACTTTCGCAGCTCGCGCTGGGCATTCTCCACCTTCTCCCGGCGTCGGGTCAAATCGTCGAGGTAGGTGTAGTCGATGGCATCGAGTGTCTCGAGGGTGTCTTCAATGTCATTGCGAATGCGGAAGAACTCGGAGAGGTCATCTTTCTTGGCGAGAGCGAAGGCCGCTGTGACGCGCTGAATGAGGGTGCCCTGGATGGTAGCAGTGAAGGCATCGCTCGCGCTCTTTTTGGCGAAGCGTTTGGCTTCGGCGTTGGCGGCAAGGGCGCGGGCCTCGGCGTTCTTCGCTTCGGTTGCGGCTTTGTCCGCTTTATCCCGTTCGGCGTTGGCGAGTTTGGTTTGCTCGACGAGCCCCGCATTGGCCGCTTCGGCTTTGCCCTTCTGATCCACCGCTTCTTTGTTGGCGGCGATGGCATCCTTCTTTGCGCTGTCCGCCTTTGACCACATGAAGAGCATCCAGATGGCGCAGGCGAAGCAGATGAAGCCGATGGCGGCGCTTGTGGCGGTGGCACGGATGGCCTTGATGCGCTTGCGCTCGGCTTCTTTCAGTTGTTCGGCGCGGGCGGCTTCGGCTTCGGCGATTTGCTCCTGCTGGCGAAGGGTAGCGATCTGCCCGGCGCGCCAACTGTAGATGTCGCCTGCAAGGGCATCGTGGGCGATTTCGAATTTACCGTCGGCAGCGTCGGTCTTGTCGGGTAGCGGGAGTTCGCGAACGAGGTGGTCGTGGAGAAAGGTGCGCAGAAGCGTGACGAGCTGGGCGGTGCTGGGCGGAGCAATACTTGCGGCGGTCAGTGGTTCGTCTATTTCTCTGACAAGCTCGGAGGCGATCCAGGGGAACTTCTGGGTGCGTGACACGAGGAAGCGCGCGGCCTCGACGAACCAGCTTTTGTCAGCGGGTGATCGGAGGTGGTCGTTGAGGGTGTCCTGCACGAAGGACTGACGAATGCCGCTGGCCTGCTTGAGCCGGGTGTAGGTGGCCAGGGTGAGCTGCGAGCCTTTGGCCTTCCCTATATCTTCGTTCCAAAGGCGCTCCAAGGTGAGCGCGAGGAAGGGGGTCTCAAACCTGGGGCCGGTCTCGGTATTGCGGACGGGCTCGCGCTGGTGGAGGGCTGTGTCGGCGAGGATAGAGTCGATGAGTTCGGGCTGCGGCTGGCAGGGTTGTGCGGGATGGTCTTTGGTCCAGCGTTGGAGGCTGGTGGTGATGATGCCGCGAACAATCTCCCCGTTCATCAGTTCAATGCGCAGGAGCGTATTGAAGAGATTGGGTAGCAGGCCTTTGAAGACATCGAGGGAGGCTAGGAGGTCCTCACGGAGGGAGAAGATGACGTTGACCGGTGCGGCAGGGTCGTTGAGCAGGGCAATGAGGGAGATGGCGACGCGAAGACCGGAGGAGGTAATGTCGAGCGTTTCACCTGCGCGCATTCGGCGGGCGAGATCGAGCATCATCGCAGGCGAAGTGCTGTTGATGACGGGGTGCTGAATGAAGAGGTCTTCGAACTGGTCGAGCACGAGGATCAACTGCGGCACGCGTGTGGTGGGAGCACCTGTGGGCGGGGTGAACCAGGCGTTAGGAAAGGGAAGCTGCGGACAGATTTTGTGAATGGCGCTGCTGATCGCGGCAAAGGGATCGGCAGACCATTGCTGGCGAATGAGGACGACGATGCGGTCAGGCACGTCAGGCGTGGCTTCACTGTCGTCGTCATCAATGAGCTGTGTTTGCTCTTCAAGGTTGGGGATGACGCCAGCGCAGAGCACCGAGGACTTGCCACCGCCGGAGGGGCCATAGACGATGCTGAGGCGGGTAGCGGTGGCCGCAGCGGTGACGAGGTCGATCTCCTTGTCGCGTCCGCAGAAGTAACGGCGGGAGTCGGCGTCGTAGGGGATGAGGCCGACGAAGGGTGAGTGGAGAGAGGTGCTCATGGGGTGACCGGCGCTCCTGGTGTGGGTGCTGGGGCAAACTTGGCGTCCAGGGCCTTGGCGTAGTCGGTCACGTTCTGGTCGAAGACGCTGATGCGACCTGCGGGTCCGGTGCTGTTCCAGCGGGCGACGTCGGCATCGGTGGGCTTGAACTGGACGGCCCAGTTGTTGAAGTTGGGAGAGGTGCGCTGGCTCCAGAGGTTCTGACAGATGGCGAGGATATTCCAATCACCGAGGCCGTAGCCGAGGAAGAGGAAGTGGGTTTCCAGAAGGCGGCTGAAGAGGGTGGTGGGCAGCGGAGTGCGGAGCGAGACGAGGCGGAGGAACTGGATGTAATCGTCCGGGGTCAGGATGAACGTGGAGTGCTCCCGGCCTTTCGGGGAGACGGTGCCGTGGATCTTAACGATGAGGGTGCGGGCACGGTCCTTGTCTTCGAGTTCGTCGCTGTCAGTGCGCTTGTTGTTGCCGAGAGGGAGGTCGCTGTAATTGGCGAGGTCCGGGATGGGGAGTTCGTGGTCGATGGGATCCTGGGGTATATCGGCTCGCTCGCTGTAGGGTTGCTGGTAGTAGTGGTGGGCGTTCTTCCAATGGTAGAGCCAGACGGGATTGCTGGGGCCAGGGGTCCGATAATAGAGAATGTCGAAGGGCTCGTTAGCGGCGGCGAGGGCCTGCTCCATCATCGTGTCATAGTTCGTCGTGATGAAGACGGGGCGGCGATTGAAGGGGCAGCGCGAGGGAAGGGCGGCGAGGGTTTTGTGAAGATGGGTGAGCGGGTAGTCGCGGCTGAAGATGTCGTGGAGCGTGCCATTGAGTGCGCCGGGATCCTGCGCCTGGGCGTGCTGGCTGACCTTGCCGAGGTCGTCGATGAACGTTTTGCGCAGCACGGTGGCGAGAGTCTTCTCCCGATCATTGGCCGGGGCTGGCTCAGGATCGCCGATGGCAGTGGCGACGTGAGTAGGGAGCTGGTAGCCGAACTCCGTGGCCAGGTATTCAGCCAGTTCGACGCCAGTCGGAAGGAAGTTCGCGTTGGCACCATAAACGCGGTTGGTGGACTGCTGCGCGAAGTTCGCACCAGCACCGAGGAAGATGGTGAGCTTGCCTTCGCTAGCGGCACGGGCGGCGAGCTTGAAGTGGGAGTCTGTGGGAGGGGAGGGCATGGGAGAATGACAGACACGTTCTCTATTCCTGCCCTGCCATGGCCTATGGCAGGGAGAAGAGAGCGCATCAGTAGGTCAGACGGCTATGCTAGCAGCGCCGCTGCTGCGGGCACAAGGTGTAACGAAGGGCGTGCGATGGATGAGGATTAAAAACTGTAGCGGAGGCCGATGAGCAGGCCGCGGACGTCTTCGGGAATAGGCTCGAAGCGTCCGAACGTCGTGCGGGCGAACAGGGTCACTGGATCACGATGGTTCGCGCCCTCCGGATCGACGCCCGTGCTCAAGACCCAGGCGGCCTCGACATAGGCACCAAAGGCCTCATCAAGCCCCGCCGTCTCCCATGAGGCTGGCGGGCCGAACTCTTTGGTATAGACGGCGGCAGCGTGAAGCGAGAGCCGCTTGAGAACGGTGTTCCGCGTGGCCTTGAATGTGGAGAAGCGCAGCACCCAGTCTGCCTGAACACGCACACGAACATGAGCATCCCGCTCCGTTTTCATGGCATCGGCGGTGGCGTTTTCGTTTGGCATCACGCCATCGAAGGCAGCCGTTATCGACGGCATGTTTCCACGCCAGTCATTGCCGAGAGGCTGGAGAAACCGAACAAATGCGGAGACGACCCCGTTGCTATGATCCCAGTTCTGATCGGTTTCATAAGCAGCGGAGAATCCCGCTTCAAAAAGGGCAGGATTGCTATGGCCGTGCTCGCCCGCCACCAATGGATCGTTCCAGGCATCGGACTCGCGCTTGAACCCCGGCATCGCCTCGTAATAGAAGTCGATGCTGGCGCGAAGCGGATCGCGATTGAGGTCGGGATCGAGTGCGAAGGTGCCGTGCGCGGCGAAGCGGAGGCTCCAGGACTGGGTGGGCCAGTCAACAGCGCTGCCACTCTGATAGAGAGCGTCAAGAGTGATGGCAGGTGTCCAGTCGCGGAGGTCCTCGCTGCGCAATATCGACGAGTCGAGATCAAAGGCTTTTTGAGTGCCCGTGGCAATCTTGGAGCCAGATGTGCCTGGATCAAAGGTGGCTGGCTGCCTCTCTGCGGCGAGCGCAGGAAGCGTAGCGAGCAAGAGAGAATAGAAGATGGATTTCATGGAAGAGCAGAGTGAGTTCAGGCTTCGTTCGGGAAGCGGAAGGCCTTGTCGATGGCTGTGCCGAGATTAGCCACTGAGTTGCTGGTGCCGCTCATGATGGTGATGAGGGAATCAAGCGCGGAGTCCAGATCCACACTGGTTTCGAGTGTCGCCCCTTCGGTGTTTGCGCCCATGCAGATGCCGGCGAGAAAGGTGGCGGCGGCACGGATGCGCCCTGCGGCGATGTCTGGCGGCGTGCCCGGACGGGGTGCGAGAAGCGTGTGCTTCATTTGCAGAGCCAGCATCCGTTCCAACCAGTCTGCATCTGCGGGATTGAACTGGTCCTGCACCATCGGATCGAGATGGAATCGCCAGATGAACTTGGCCGCGACGAAACGCGCGCGGTTGGTGTTGGCAGATTCGGTTGCGGCGGCTCTCTTCTTCGCGCCCAGGACTTTGATGGTCTTGGTGCCGATGGAAGGAACCTTCTTTCCAAAAAGCTTGCCGATCTTGTCGAGGAAGCTCTCTCCATGATTCGGAGGTGTATCGCTGGAAGCGTCACGGCGCGCGGCGACGGCAGCACGCAGATCATCAAGGCGATCCATCAGCAGGCCTGGACAGGACGTGGAATGCACTTCCTTGTGGCCGATGATTTCAAGATCGGCACCACCGTGCGCATCGCAGAGCCAGGTGCAAAGATCAACGAGAGCGGCCCACTGCTGGGTGGTGACGTGATACTCCGCTCGATTGTCACCACAGACTTCGATGCCGAACCACTGCTCGTTCTTCACCGTGTCGCCCGCGTGAGCAGCCTGGACGGAGTCGCCCTGACGCGCAGCGGCCAGCGAGCCGTGGCGTCCTTCCATGATGATGCCGCCTTGGCTGACGGTGAAATGCTGGCCTGTGTCTGACCAGCCACGCTCGAAGTGACCATTCTGAATGGAGCGGGCAGTTTCGAAGGCCTTCTTGAGTTCTGCATCACCACTGCTCGCCGCACGATTGGCACCTTCCGTGTGATGGATGACAATCCCGACGGCGCGATTGCGCGCGAACTCGGTGCGGAGCGCGGGTTTGGCACCCCATTCGTCGCACGAGTAGATGCGTGGTTCGGAGAGTCCGCCCACGGCAGCGGCGAGTTTTATGCCTTCAGCCTTGGCTTTGACCTTCGCTGCGGAGGGGGCAGCCACCTCGAGCTTCACTTCACATAGTTGATCGGTCTTCAAGCCGAGGGCTTTCTCCAAGCCCGGTGACAGATCAGCGATACGGCCCGTCTTCTCATGCGGCCCCCAATCAGCCGGACGCGCCATCAAGGTCTTCCCCGTCTCGCTGTTGGTGACGCTGACTTCGACCGTTCGAAGCAGGGCCTTTGGCGTGATGTGATAATCCCAGCGGCAGGCAATGTAAAAGGCATCAGGATTGAGCCGGCGCGCTAGTCCCGTCGTGCCGGGAGGCGCGGTGGCAAGGAAGAGCGAGGCATGAACTGGATTGCTCAAATCGGCATCGGAAAACAGGGCAAGTCCTTCGTCAGGTTTAACACCGGTATCCTTCGGACCTCCGAAGTTGGACATGCGGCCTTTGCCGTGGAACAGCACTTGCGAGGAGCCTGCGGACGCATCCTTCTTTTTGAAGAGAGATGACAGCGCCGTTTTGTGCTTTGGAGTGCGCTTGATCGTGGAGCTTGCCGCAGGCTTGCCCGGCGGAGATTTCTTGATGGAGGATTTTGCCGCCTTTTTCGCAGCCGGTTTGCTTGCCTTGGCGGCAGCCTTCTTCTGGACAGACTTTTTCTTGGCCATGGTGTTGAGGAGGTGGAGTTGTTAGGTGGAAATGTTGTCTAGCAGCGCTGAGATGTCCTTCCACTCGTTGAGCCAGATGGCCTTCACGCCCATCGACTCATACACATCCTGAGCGGAGCTGTTGTTGGCCTGGCCGAGGGCTTGGTTGATGGCGTCCTCCAGTTCGGCAGGTCGCTTGGATAATCCTCCCATGGACAGAACCAACCAGGCACCCAGCAAAAGGTAGTTCAGGCGAGTGGCCGTCTTCCGCTCCTCCGTGCTGCCAGCTTCGAGTGCTAGCGTCTTCCGATACATTAACCAGTCAGTGAAGGCAGACATAATGGGAAAGAGAAGACGGAAGAACTTCTTCATGAGCACCTGCTCCACCTACGAATAAAGACGCTAGCAGACCTCGCTGATAACTTTGTTTGACCCATGAATGATCGCTTGGTCTTTGCCCACAGAACAAATACTCGCGGCTCTCTATCTTCGAGTTTCGTTAGCATGGAGTCAGAGTTGGGTTAGAACGACGACACACCCACGGGATGCGCTAAAGTAATATCTTTAAGATGTGAGCTAAAATGCGTGCGGATTGCGAGCTTAATTTCGCGAATTTGATGATCAACGTGGTTCCGACACCGATAAATTCTGAAGTGCCATATTTATGGTTAATTACCCTACTAATCACGATAGATGCTGTAGGTCGCTCCAGTGCCGAACGATGGCAGATGCCGATGAATTGTGGGCACGCATGATTTCGAACAGGAGAAATTTTGGCAGAGCGACTGAAGCCCGCGTAATCCACGGCAAGACGTTGACCCATGGCGCAGGACTCGTCTGTTGGTTCATCAACGGAGTCCATCTCCGATGAACCGACTGCGAGTGCCTGCATCCTTTTGGCGTTCACGATGGCTTCAGAGGCAACCAGCCGTCGGGGGCGGGCGTTCCTCCGGGGATGTCCGCCTCTCACCGCTCCTGCCTCTACGACTGCGAAGTCGTGCATGAGCGGCTGCATCCGAAGCGACATGGATTCCGCTACCGGTTGTTCTTCATGGACATTGATCTGGATGAACTGCCTGCACTCTCGCAGCGGTTGAAGTTCTTCAGTCGCAATGCCTGGAATCTCTACGCGTTTCGTGACAGCGATCACCTCGACCTCGGTCGTGGCGAGGTGAAGGCGAACATCACGCAGCACTTGCGCGCGCATGGCATTGAGGTGCCCGCCGATGCGCGCATCCGGCTGGTGACCTTGCCACGCGTGCTGGGCTATTTGTTTAATCCTGTGTGCTTCTACTTCATCTGCGATGCGCAGGGCGCGCCTTTGCACGCGGTGGCGGAGGTGACGAACACCTTCCACGAGATGAAGCCCTATCTCATCGTGAAGCCGGATGCGCAGGGTGTGTTCGACCTCGTGGTGCCAAAGCACTTCTATGTGTCGCCCTTCAGCACGCTGGACACCTCGTTCCATTTCCGGCTCCAGGTGCCGAGTGAGCGCATCGAGATTCACATCGACGACCTCGAAGGCGATCAGCGCACCCTCTTGAGCTGGATTCGGGGCGAGCGGCGCGAACTCACGGACGCGCGTCTCCTTGGGTATCTCATTCGTTTTCCGATGATGACCTTCGGGGTCATCGCCCGCATCCACTGGCAGGCGTTTCGTCTCTGGCTCAAAAAGCTGCCCTTCCATCGCAAGTCCGCGAACCCTGAACTCCAGCGCGATCTCCTCCGTCCGCACGCCTCC
>CAUJJC010000044.1 GCA_963204975.1 Verrucomicrobiota bacterium
CGAATCGCATTGGTGGGGCGAAGTTCACCCTTGATGGCCAGGAGGTGAAGGTGACGCCCACGGGCGGTGCCAAGCACTCGCTCCATGGGGGCAAGGTGGGTTTTGATAAGAAGGTCTGGAGCGCACAGAAGATCGAGAAGCCCGATGCTGTGGGAGTGGCGATGTATTATGTGAGCGCCGATGGCGAGGAGGGTTATCCAGGCGAGCTTGCCTGTGTGGTGACTTATCTGCTGACGGATTCGAATGAATTGAGCATCGACTACGCGGCGACGACGACCAAGCCGACGGTGGTGAACCTCACGAATCACAGCTACTTCAATCTCGCAGGCGAGGGCAGCGGCACGGCGCTGGACCATGAGCTGACGCTTTACGCTGATGGCTTCACAGCTACGGACGCTGATCTCATTCCGACGGGTGCGATCACGCCGGTCAAAGGAACTCCACTCGACTTCACGACTGCCCACAAGATTGGCGAACGCATCAATGCGGACTACGAGCCGCTGAAGCAGGGCTTGGGCTATGATCACAACTTTGTCATCAATGGCTCTGGCTTGAAGAAGGCGGCGCTGGTGCATGAACCGAAGAGCGGACGCATCATGGAGGTGCTGACCACGGAGGTGGGTGTGCAGCTTTACACGGCGAATCATCTCAAGTGTGTCGCAGGCAAAAACGGTCACAAGTATGACGCTCGTGATGCCTTCTGCCTGGAAACGCAGCGCTTCCCCGACAGTCCGAACAAGCCATCCTTCCCCACGGCCACCTTGCGCCCAGGCGAGACCTATCATCATCAAACCATCTTCCGCTTCAGTGCCCGATAATACTCGCATGGCTTCCAAACCCAAATCCCAGCCTGTGACACTACCGGTCACCAAGCCCGTTCCCTTGGCATTCATTCAGGAGCAGGACTTCGCTGCACGCCAGTATCGCGGACGCCGTGAAAACCAGGAGGACTACTATGCCTTTGCCGATGCTACGGCACCAGATGAAGAACCTTTGAGCCGCATTCTGCTGGTGCTGGGCGACGGTCTGGGGGCTCACGCGGGGGGCAATGTGGCGAGCTACCTGGCGGTGGGATCGTTCATCAAGACCTTCCACGAGCAGGACATCGCTCCCGCCTGGCGGCTTCGAGTCGCTCTCGAGGCGGCGAATGAAACGCTTGGCATCATGTTGCACCGGCTGCCGCTGGTGGGCAATACGATGGGCACCACGCTGCTCGCGGTGCTCGCCACACCTACCACGCTGCAATGGATCAG
Organism: Verrucomicrobiota bacterium; assembly: GCA_963204975.1. Classification (GTDB taxonomy): domain Bacteria; phylum Verrucomicrobiota; class Verrucomicrobiia; order Verrucomicrobiales; family Verrucomicrobiaceae; genus JAEUHN01. The sequence continues at coordinate 1,254 of CAUJJC010000044.1, forward strand.
CGTGGGGGACTCACCGTTGTTTTTGTATCGCGAAGGGAAGGTGCAGCGCATCAATGCGGATCACTCGCTGGCTCCTATTCTGGAGGAGCGAGTGAAGAATGGCGAACTGACGGAGGAGGAGGCTGCGCATCATCCTGATCGGCACACGTTGCAGTCGGCGCTGCTGGGCTATCCGCTGACCATGGTGGATGCTTTGATGGATCCCATGCCGTTGCAGAAAGGCGATATCGTGGTCGGCGCTTCCGATGGAATCAACACGCTGAGTGATCGTCAGTTGGAGGATTTGCTGAGCTTTGGCAGGCACACCACGGCGGACAAGATCGCTGATGCGATCATCTTCGCGATTCGGCGGGCCAATCTCGAGCGCCAGGACAATACGACCGTCGGTGTGGTGAAGATTTCGTGAGGCGGCGCAACTCTTGCCGCCTTTGAATTTGCCTCGCCTTCGAGCGGAGCCTAGCTTTTCCATCTTCCGCCCTTCCTAATCTCCTCCGAACCATGCTTATCACTCAGAAAGCCTACGCTCGCGCCGGTCTCGTCGGCAACCCTTCGGACGGCTACTTTGGCAAGACGATCTCCTTCATCATTCGCGACTTCCATGCACAGGTGGTGCTGTTCGAATCGCCGGAGCTGCATCTGGAAATGAACGAGCGCGACGAGGCGACGTTCGAGAGCATCGACGAGCTGGCGCGCAAGGTGAGGCAGTTTGGCTACTATGGCGGCATCCGTCTGCTCAAGGCGTGCTGCAAACGGTTCTTCGACTACTGCACGAAGCACGGCATCGAGCTGCATGGGCGCAATTTCACCCTGCGCTACTCCAGCAATGTGCCGCCTCAGGTGGGCATGGCTGGATCGAGTGCGATCATCACGGCCTGCTGGCGCGCCTTGACCCAATTCTACGGCGTCGAAATCCCCAAGCACCTCGTTCCCAGCCTTGTGCTCAGCGTTGAGAACGATGAACTCGGCATTCCCGCTGGGCTGCAAGATCGCGTGATTCAGACCTACGAGGGCGTGGTCTTCATGGACTTCAATCGCGGCCATGTGGAAAAGCAAGGCTACGGCATTTACGAGGAACTGGACCCGGCCTTGCTCCCGCCGGTGTATGTGGCCTATACGACGAATCTCAGCGAAGGCACCGAGGTGTTTCACAATGACATCCGTGGCCGATGGAACCGGGGCGAGCGTGACGTCGTCAGCGCCATGTATCACTGGGCAGGCCTGGCTCAGCGCGTGCGCGATATGATCGTGGCGGGCGATGGCTCCAAGATCGGTCCTTTGCTCAACGAGAACTTCGATCTCCGCCGCCGTCTCTACAAAATCAGTGCGGGCAACATTGATATGGTGGAAACGGCCCGCAGCGTGGGGGCGAGCGCGAAGTTCACCGGCAGTGGCGGCGCTATTGTGGGCACCTATGAGGGTGAAGGGATGTTCGAGGAACTGAAGGCTGCTCTGGTGCCGAAGGGCTACGCAGTGCTGAAGCCGCAGATCCTCCCTGCCTAATTGTCTGCTGAAAAACGCAGGTTCCTCCTCTTCGGGCGGGGCGGCCGTTATTTCACAGTGACGAGAGTGAAAGGGAAGCAACTTCCCGCTTCGCAGGTTCCGTCTGGCGTGCTATAAACCGCGCATGAAATCCCTCTTTTTGTGCCTCAGCATGGCATTGGTGCCCTTCTTCGTGGCTCATGCGCAATACGAAGTGGCCCTCCAGCTCGACAGGACGGTGCCCTACATGTCGCAAGAGCCAATGACAGCCATCGTGACCATTACGAATCGCTCGGGTTCAGACGTGGTCCTTGGGGGACCCAACGGCAAGCCGTGGATGATCTTCAATGTGAAGGACTCGCTCGACCGGTCCATTTCGCCCCTACAGGCCACTTCGGATGAGGCGATTCCGTTTCCGGCGGGTGAGCGCATCACGCGTAAGATCAGGATCACGGATACTCATTCGATCACTGAATTAGGCACGTATGCGATCACGGTCTCGGTTTATCACCCGCCTTCGGGGGAATATTACGGCTCCAATCGTGTGCGCTTCGTGATCACGGATGAAAAGCCGCATCCGCCCACACCTCTCACATTCGGCGTGCCGGAGGGCTTTGATGGAGCGGGGCGGAAGCGCCAGTATGTCCTCATGGTCCACCGTGACCTTGATCGCAGCTACCTTTACTTCCGTCTGGTGGACGAGCGTTCGAAGCAAAAGCTAATCACCTTCTCCCTCGGGCCGGTGACAGTCGTCCGTCAGCCGCAGGCGACTCTGGATCGGGCGAACAATTTCCACGTTCTATTCCAGGCCCGTCCCGATCAATCCACCTACTGCGTCATGAGCCCAGATGGGAAGCTCAAGAGCGTGGAGTATTTCCGCGACCTTGAAGGCAGCAGACCCCAGCTTTTCCTGACTCGGGAGAATCAGGTGGTGGCGAGCGGAGGTCTGAAATTCGATCCTGACCAGGAACGCGCTGCTGCTGAGGCGGCGGGGAGTCGAGTGCGGTCCGTGAGCGAGCGGCCACCAGGACTGTAATCGTAACGGTTAGCTCGTTGAAGCTGGTGGATCGACCATCGCGTGATTGAGGATCGTGCGATACTGCGCGGTTGCGTGGGCAGGGGTGTTTGAGGCAGGGAGTTCGAACGTTATCCCCTCTCGGTGGTCTGAGATTCCACTATGACCACCCCTCTTGTCGCCTCTCACCTGCATGGGCCATTGACTCATGCGGGGTCGATACCCTCCCGAACCCTTGATGCGGCGAGCCGGGAGGCCTTCATTGCCTCGCTGTAACGTTTTTTGGATTGCCTCGCTGACATGCAATGTGTTTACATCGTTAATCAAATGCCAAAATCTGGATTCCGTTCATCGCCAGCGACCCTCAAACCCTCGATTTAACGGCTTTCCTGCTAATTTCGACGCCCTTCAAGTCTAAAGTCTGCGCCTCAGTCCTTCAATTCTCACACTGCAATGACTACTCTTCGTCCATTCCATCAAGCCCGGCAGAAAGTCGCGCCGCTCATGATTGTGGCTCTGGCATTTTCCCAGATGCGATCCTCAGGCATCGACGTTTATCTCAACGGGCGCGGCGACGGCTTTACTGGGCCTGGCAGCTTCTCGAACTGGAGTTACCCCACGGCTCAGGACCGAATCATCTGGGGTGGTGGCCTAGCGGCAGGGGCCATGACGGCCAACGCGACCACACCGCTGGGATCGAACGTTCTCTCGGTGAAGGGTATCAAGGTGCTGGATGACGCCACGGGTGGGCTGACAATTCAGGCCCATGGCAGCGGGAATACAACACAGACACTCCTTCTTGGTGATCAGGGCATTGATCTCGGATTTGCCAGCCAGAATCTCACGATCAACAAAGCCAACGCCGGGCGGACTCTGGGCGTGACTCTGGGCACTCCCCAGACGTGGAATGCTGGCACAGGCCGCACATTGACGGTGAATGCAGACGTGACTGGGAATAACAACCAACTCACCCTTGCGACTCGCAGCTCGGGAGCCATTACGCTGGCTGGAACCACGAACATGGGCAGCGGGACGCTCGTTATCGACAAGCAGGGGTCAGGTGCAGTCAATGTCACTGGTGCATTAACCGCCGGCACGATCAACGCAGTGAACACGAACTCCGGCAACGTGACTTTTGGAGGCGGGGCGACCGCCGTTGTCAACGTGCCAACTCTGAACCTTACGGCATCGAGCACTGGCGGCTACACATTCGCTGGGGCCACGACGGCCAATGGAGGCGTCACATTCAATGGTCTTCAGACAAGCACGCTCCAGTTCAGCAACACACTCACGACCAATGGAGCCAACCTCACAGCGAGCACTGCGAATGGAGGTGTGCTCACCTTCGTTGGGGCAGTCAATCTTGGTGCTGGCAATGCCACGCTGAATCTCAACACGACGGGTGCTACGCAGTTTCAATCCAGTCTCACGGCCAATTCCCTGATCCTGAATGCCACCAAGAGTGGTGCGATGACTTTCACTGGCGCACTCACCGCACCGACGGTGACGATCAATACCAAAGGCACCGGCGCTCTCACCTTTGGCAGTGCCAATGCCTTCGCTTCCACCGGGCTGAATGCCGCAACATCGCTGACGATCAATAGCATCGGTGTCAGCAACACGCTGTTTAACAGCGCTGTGACTTCGCCCACGATCAACATCTCCACGGCAGGCTCGCTAACCATGTCGCGTGCCGTCTCTGGCACCACGCTGAAT
>CAUJJC010000045.1 GCA_963204975.1 Verrucomicrobiota bacterium
CTGCGGGCTTTGGCACCATCGGTCCCGTCAGTCTTCGAAAGGTCCACTCCGCCCCGGACGGCGGCCTCGCTGAGGTAAGCAACGCCAATGAGCCCAAACATGCCAAGGAAGCCGAACGCCGGCCAGCACCAGCGCCATCCCGGGAGGATCGCAAGAGGCGAGAGCAACCCGATGTAGCCTATACGGGAGAGATTGAGAGCATTGATGGCACCGGCTGACTCGACGCTGCCAAACCTTCTTTCCCAAAAGCGGACGTAACCGGTTTTAACGGCGGGGCCTGGGGTGAGCCGGAAGCCCCACGATGAGACGTATTCGGATGCGGATGCACTGGGGATAGGCGGGATAGGTGCCGGGCCGTCGGCAATCGTCTCCACCTGGGTGCGAAACTCTGTCGCCGTCTGGTAACGCAGTTCGGGCTTCGTCTCCAAGGCGCGTAGGACGATTTCATCGAGCCGCACGTCGATCTGCACCTTGCGTGAGGGCGGTTGGAGTTTGTCAGCGGGCAGTTCGCCGGTAAGGAGTTCGTAGAGCACCACGCCGAGCGAGTAGATGTCCGCGCGATGATCGACGTGCTGGGGATCGCTTTGCTGCTCGGGTGCGGCGTAGCGTGGCGTGCCGATGGCGAGCGTAGCAGCATCCACATTCGGCTCCGCCGTTGTGCCGACCATCTTGGCAATGCCGAAGTCCGCGATCTTTACGCGACCATCCTTGTCGAGGAGCAGGTTCTCCGGCTTGATGTCGCGGTGCACGATGCCGTGGTCGTGAGCGTATTGCAGCGCCTCGCACACGGGCGGCACGATGGCGAGCGCCTGCTCGGGCGTGAAGCGACCTGCGCTCATGGCTTGCCGCAGATTGACACCATCGACGAATTCCATGAGCAGGAAGTAGAAGCCCTCGGTGTGGCCGAAGTCGTGGATGGTCACGATGTTCGGGTGGCTCAGCGCGGCGAGCGCCTGCGCTTCCTTCGCGAAGCGCTCGGCAAAGGCCGCGTCCTGCACGCGCTCGGGGGCGAGCAGCTTGAGCGCGACGAGTCGATTGAGCGACTTCTGCCGCGCCTTGTAAACCACGCCCATGCCGCCGCGACCGATCAGTTCCAGCACTTCGAGTTCAGGGAACGCCATCGCGATTTGCTCCAGCGACGGCGCAGGCGCGGAGGTGACTGGCAGGGTGTCGTCCTCGGTGGCAAAGGCCGCGCGCGCCATCAGGCACTTCGGGCACAAGCCAGCGATGGCGGCGGGCTCCAGCGTTGATCCGCAGCGAGGGCAATGTGAGGCAGGGTTCGTGTTCATGTCATCCCGCTGAGAGGATTGCCGAGGACGGAGGTTACACGTTTTCGCGTGTTTCAATCACTGCTCTTCGGATCGAACGCATCGCGCAGTCCATCGCCCAGGAAATTGAGCGCCAGCAGACTGATCGACATCAGCACGGCGGGGAAGGCGAGCAGCCACCACTTGCTTTCGATGGGGTTGATGACCTGCGCGCCGTCCTTGAGCAGCGAACCCCAGCTGGCGGCCGGGTCTTCAATGCCGAGACCGAGAAAGCTGAGGAAGGACTCGTCGAGGATCACCGCTGGAATTGTCAGCGTGAGGTAGGTGAGGATGATGGTGCTGAGGTTGGGCAGCAGATGCTTGCGCAGGATGGTGAAGGTGCCCTGACCCATGGCGCGCGCAGCGGTAACGAAGGCCATCTCGCGCAACACGAGCACCTGGCCGCGCACGATGCGCGCCATCGTGAGCCACTCGACCAGGCCGAGCGAGATCACCATCACGAGCAGCTTCGAATACGGCAGCAGACCACCCATGCGTCGCTCTAGCCACAACCACTGATGCTCCTGTGCCCAGAGTCGAGCGCCGTCGAGCCCCACCTTCAGATACGAGTCGAGCGCCGAGATGAAGACCATGATGAAGAGCAGTCGTGGCACGCTGTAGATCACATCGACGAAGCGCATCATCGCGGCATCGACTCGACCGCCAACAAACCCGGCGACCATGCCATACGTAGTGCCGATGATGAGGCTGATGATCGCGCCGAGAATGCCAATGCCCAGCGACACACGCGCACCGGTGAGCAGGCGATAAAACAAGTCCTGCCCGTTCACATCGGTGCCGCACAGATGCACCGAACCGCTCGCATGCTTCGCCAGCGGTGGCAGGAAGGTGGCGCTGCTCGTTTGCTTCAGCACCTCGGGCATCAGCCAAGGCACGACCACGGAGGCCAGCGCGATCACCGTGAGGAGCACGAGCGCGATCATCGCCGGGCGGTTGCGCTTCAGCATCGCCCAACCGTCCGGCCTTGCTCCGGCGAATCTGGAAGACGCCTCAGCCATACACTTTGATGCGCTTGTCGAGGAAGCCATAGAGCACATCGACGATGAAGTTGAACAAGATCACCAGCGCGCAGTAAACCGCCACGGCACCCACGAGCAGGAAGTAGTCGCGGTTCTGCAGCGAATTCACAAACACGGTGCCCGCGCCCGAGATGTTGAAGACCGTCTCGACCACCATCGAGCCCGTGAGCAGGTTCGCCGCGAGCGGCCCCAGAAACGTCACCACCGGCAGGACCGCCACTTTCATCGCGTGCTTCGCCAGCGCCTGTGTGTCGCTCACACCCTTCGCTCGCGCCGTGCGCATGAACTCCGACTTCATCACCTCCAGCAGGCTGTTGCGCATCAGCCGCGCGACATACGCGAGATATGGCCCGGCCAGACAGAACGCTGGCAGAATGACATGCTCCCACCTGCCCCAGCCGCCCACCGGCAGCACCTTCAGCCACAACCCAAACACCGCGATCAAGCACGGCCCCGTGATGAAGGTGGGCACCGAGATCAGCAGCAGCGCGCCAAACATCGCCGACCAGTCCACTAGCCCATCGCGCTTCAGCGCCGCTAAACTGCCGAGCAACACACCACCCACCGACGCGATCACGAAGGCGACCGCGCCCAGCTTGATCGAGTTCGGCATCTTCTGCGCCAGCACCTCACTCACCGTCCAGTCGCGATACCGAAACGACGCCCGCAGATCGCCACGCACGAGATCGCTCATGTAACTCGTGTAGCGCTCCCACGTCGTGCCGCTCAGCTTGTAGCGCTCAAGCAAAGCCTTCTGGATGTGCTCCGGCGGCGGCTTCTCCCGGTCAAACGGCCCGCCCTTCATCACGAACGACAGCAGCACCGTCACCGACACGACACAAAACAGCACCAGCGCGCTGCTGAGGAGTCGGCGAAAGATGAAAGCGAGCATGTGGGCGCTAGACTGAAATGGACAAGGCGGCGACGCAAGCTGTAGCGACAAGTTCTCGGTTCGTTGTTGAGTATCATCCGTTCACAGCCGACGAACCTGGAACCGCGAACTGAGAACCCAAGCCTTGCACCACCTCTACGTCCACATCCCCTTCTGCCACCGTGTGTGTCCTTACTGTGCGTTCTACAAGCACACGCCGGGGAATACGCAGATGGCGGCCTTTGTCGATGCGGTAGTGGCGGAGGCGAGGCGCTATCGGGACAAGATGGAAATCGATCTGCGCACCGTCTTCCTCGGGGGTGGCACGCCCACCGCCTTGAGCGAGACGCATCTGGAGCGATTGCTCACGGAGCTGCGGGAGACACTGGGCTTCGAGCACGTCACGGAGTTCACCTTGGAGGCCAATCCGATGACCGTGACAGCGAAGAAGGCGGCGATGATGCGTGAGCAGGGCGTCACCCGCGTAAGCTTGGGGGTGCAGGCCTGGGATGAACCCACGCTAAAGACCCTGGGCCGCGATCACTCGCCTGCCGAGGCGGCTGAGACGTTTGCGATCCTGCGCGAGGCAGGGTTCCCGAGCTTGAACATCGACCTCATGTTCTCCGTGCCCGGCCAGACGCTGGAGCAATGGGCGGGCTCGCTGGAGCGGGCGCTGGAGCTGAAGCCCGACCACATCTCGGCCTACAATCTCAACTACGAGGAGGACACCGACTTCTTCGAGAAGCTCCAGCGCGGTCTGTTTCAGGAAGCACCGGAGCGCGACGCGGACTTCTTCTTCCACGCGCTCGATATGCTGGAGCGCGCTGGGTTTCGCCATTACGAGATCAGCAACTACGCACGCCCCGGCCACGAATCCGTCCACAATGCGGCGTATTGGTTTGGCAAGGACTACCTTGGCTTGGGTCCCAGCGCCGTGAGCACGCAGGGGCTCACGCGCTGGAAGAACATCGCCGATACCCAGCGCTACCTTGATGCCGTGCAGGCTGGCCTTTTGCCCCAGCAGGAGGCGGAGCAATTGACGCCCGAGCAGCATCAACTGGAGCGCATCGCTCTGGAACTGCGCACCGCGCAAGGCGTGCCGCTCACCCGACTCGAGACCGTGGCTGCGCAGACGATGTCCACCCTCCAGAGTGAGGGCTTCATCGAGATGGCCGATGCCCATGTGCGCCTCACTCGACAAGGCAAAACCCTGGCCGATTCGATCGCGGGCGAGCTGGTGGGGTAGTTCTCCGCGCTGGGAAATCGAGCACCCCACGCACTCCGTGGCCCGATTTCCGAAGCACGGAAAAACAAGGTCAAGACAACCGAACTACTGCTTGCCAAATCACACTTTGCCCCGATCATCTCGGCCCTTCCGGTCCCAGCCCACCGCCCCGATGACCGGTCTGAAATGGGGCACGCGGCGCACTTCCCGGACGGAGGTTCGTTTGCGTTCCAACACCAACGTCCGAACCAAGAAAACACACTAGTGAGTGATACAGCAGCACTATCGGAACTGATTGCGGGCACATTCCGCACGTTCCACGAGGGGTCCATCGTGAAGGGCCGAATCCTCGAAATCAAACCCCAGGTGATCCTCGTCGATATCGGCTACAAGTCCGAAGGCGCGATCCCGGCCAATGAATTCGAAGACGAAGACATCCAGGTAGGTGACGAAGTCGAAGTGCTCCTCGAGCGCCTCGAAAATGACGAAGGCATGGTCGTCCTCTCCAAGGAGAAAGCCGCCCACAAGCAGAACTGGGAAAAGATTGCCAAGGTCTTCCACGAAGGCGGTCTCGTTCGCGGCAAGGTCAAGAGCGTCGTCAAAGGCGGCCTCATGGTCAACGTCGGCGTCGAAGCCTTCCTCCCCGGCAGCCAGATCGACATCATCCCGCCGAAGGATCTCAACGAATACGTCGGCAAGGTTTACGAATTCAAGATCGTCAAGATCAACGACGACCGCAAAAACGTGGTGCTCAGCCGCCGCGAAGTCATCGAAGCCGAACGCGCCGAACAGCGCCAGAAGTTCCTCGAAGGCGTCACCCCTGGCGACAAGGTCAAGGGCGTGGTCAAGAACATCACCGACTTCGGTGTGTTCGTGGACCTCAACGGCATGGACGGCCTGCTTCACATCACGGATATGTCGTGGGGCCGCCTGAACCATCCTTCCGAGATGGTCGCCATTGGTCAGCAGCTTGAAGTGCAGATCCTCGAAGTGAACCGCGAAAAAGAACGCGTCTCGCTCGGCCTCAAGCAGATGGCCAACAACCCATGGGAAAACATCGAAGCCCGTTACCCGATCGGACACAACGTCCGTGGCAAGGTCACGAAGCTCGTTGCTTACGGCGCATTCGTCGAAGTGGAAGAAGGCGTCGAAGGCCTCGTCCACGTCTCCGAACTCTCCTGGACCAAGCGCATCGCGCGTCCGTCCGATGTCCTCACCCTCGGCCAGGAAGTCCAGGCTGTGGTGCTCGGCATCAACAAGGAAGAGCGCAAGATCAGCCTCGGCGTCCGCCAGCTCGACACCAATCCTTGGGACGAAATCGACGTTCGCTTCCCTGTGGGCACTGTCGTAAAGCGCCCAGTCCGCAACCTCACCGCCTATGGCGCGTTTGTGGAACTGGAAGAAGGCATCGACGGCATGATCCATGTGTCCGACCTCAGCTGGACCCGCAAGATCAACCATCCTTCCGAACTCCTCAAGAAGGGCCAGGAAGTGGAAGCCACCGTGCTCGGCATCGACAAGGCCAACCAGCGCATCAGCCTTGGCATGAAGCAGCTTGAGACCGATCCATGGTCCAAGATCGACGACCGCTTCAAGGTCGGTGATCTGGTCAAGGGCAAGGTCGCCAAGATCGCTTCCTTCGGTGCCTTCATCGAACTGGAAGACGATATCGACGGCCTCGTCCATATCAGCCAGCTCAGCGAAGATCACGTCGCCCGCGTCAAAGACGTTATCAACGTCGGCGACGATGTGGAAGCCCGCGTCATCAAGGTGGACAAGGCCGAGCGTCGCATCGGACTGTCCGTCAAGGCGGTCAACTACAGCGAAGCCGATCTCAAGCGCGAAAGCCAGGCCTTCGAAAGCCTCCGCCCCAGCACCGACCTCGTCGGTCTCGAGCAGGCCTTCAAGTTTGCTACCGAAGAATGGCGTCCAGGCCAGTAGGCCTCGATTTGATTCTGCAACGATTCCCGGAGAGGCTCTCGCAAGAGAGCCTCTCTTTTTTTGCCCTCACGACACCGTGCTCTTCACCGTGCCTCGCGCCACTCGCGTGGTCAGCTCATTGCCCGGCTTCACCTCGCTCGCATCCATGATGACGCGGCCCTCTGCATCCGTGGTGTAGGAGAAGCCTCGCGCGAGCACGCTCTCGGGGCCGAGCAGCTTGAGCATCTGGCTGCGCGCTTCGATGCGTTCACCAAACCCACGCAAAGCAAGCGACGCCGCTTGCTTCAAACGATGGCCACCGAGGTCCACACGATGCGCGGCTTCAGTCACGACTTTGACCGGATGATAACGCGCGAGCACCTGCTGCATCTCGACGAGCTGATCGGACCACGCACGTAAGCCATCGCGCGCTGCATCGCTCCACCGGCTCTCCAGGTCATCGAGTGATTGCGCCGCCTCTTGCAGCAGTCGCGGCGGCTCGCGCAGCAGCGCGCCCTTGGCAGTGAGTTCGATAACCTGCTCGTGGTGATCGAGCACGTTGGTCACATGCAATCGGAGCGTGCGTTGCTGCGCTTCGAAGTGCCGGCGCAGCTCCGCGATGTCGGGCGCAACAAGTTCCGCTGCGGCACTCGGTGTCGGAGCGCGCAGATCGGCGACAAAGTCCGCGATGGTGAAGTCGATCTCGTGGCCGACGGCGGACACAATCGGGATGTCGGAGCGATAGATCGCACGCGCGACAATCTCCTCATTGAAGTTCCACAGGTCCTCCAAGCTGCCGCCGCCACGTCCCACGATGATGGTATTAGGTCGTGGCAAGCCGAGGTCCTCGGCACGATTGAGTGCGTCGATGGCTCGTGCGATCTCGACTTCCGCGCCAGTGCCCTGCACCCTCACCGGGAAGACGAGCACGCGCACCCACGGCGCGCGGCGCGAGAGGATGTTCAGCATGTCGCGAATCGCAGCACCGGTCGGCGAGGTCACGAGTGCCAGCACGCGGGGGAACTTCGGGATCGGTTGCTTGAGTCCGGCATCAAACAAGCCTTCGTCATCCAACTTGCGCTTCAGCGCCTCGAACTTCGCCTGCAACATGCCCTGGCCTTTCGCCTGCACGAGCTTGACGACCATCTGATACTGGCCGCGTGGTTCATAGACGCTGAGATTGCCAAAGAGCTGCACCGCCGCGCCATCCTGGAGCGGCGCACTGCGCATCGCCGAGCCCCGAAACATCACGCACGACAACTGCGCGCCCGCATCCTTCAGCGTGAAGTATTGATGGCCAGAGGATTGCAGCCGGTGGTTGCTGATCTCGCCCTCCACCCACACCTGGCCGATCTCGCCCTCCAGCAGCGAGCGAATCTGCCGAGTGAGCTGGGAGACGGTGAGGACTTGGTCGTCGTCGGGCATTATTCCTCCGGCGGAAAGTAAGGATTCAAGAACGAGTCGAGGTCCTCGCCGGCTTCGCGGATGCGCGCCGGCTCCTGTGAGGCGAGCGCACGCTCGAAGGTATCGACCACCATCGTCAAGGCGTCGCGCTCGGCACCTCGGACGTCGGCCCACAGGCGACCCGCACGCTCCAGGCGGGCGCGGTTTTGCGGCGTGTCGCGCGGATGAGTTTTGAGCGGCTGGAGGCGTGTGATGGCTTCGCGAATGTCTTCCTTGCTCATCGTGCCAGGACGTTGCTCGAAGACCTCGCTCACCTTCTGCCCGTTGTGCAAGATGGTCACCTCCACCTCGAGGATGCCATTCATGTCGTAACTGAAGCGCACCTCCACCACGCCGGGATCTTTTTGTCCGGCGCGATGCTTCAGGCCCTTCACGCGGATCTCGCCGATGCGCTGATTCTCGCGGGTCAGTCGGCTCTCGCCTTGATAGACCTTGAGATGGATTTCGTCCTGGTCGGGATGCAGCGTGTTGAATCTCTCACTGCGACTGAGCGGCACGGTGGTGTTGCGATCAATGATCGGTGAGAAGTAGCCATCGTGGACCTGATTGGCCATCACCTTGGACACCTCGACGCCCAGGCTGTGCGGACACACATCGGTGAGCACAAGATCCTTCACGGCTTCATTGCGAGCGCACAAGGCGGCTTGCACTGCTGCTCCCAGCGCAACCACGCGATCGGGATCGACCGTGCGATTGGGCTCCAGATCGAGTTCGTCCAGCAGCACGGCGGAGACGATGGGCATCCGGCTTGCACCTCCTACGAGCAGCACGCCATCAAGGTGCTTCTTGGTGAGTTGCGCATCGCGAATGCAGCGTCGCACCACGGGGCGCAGGCGCTGGGTGAGTTCGTAAGTGGCTTCACCGAAGTCCTTGCGCGTGACCTCAATGTCATTACCCGCGAGGCGAATCATGGCGCGATCATTCGTGGTCATCGCGCGCTTGAGCTGCTCGATCTCGGCACGGAATCGCAGACGCTCGGCGGCGGGCGGACTCCATTGATACTTCCGGCAGAGCCAGTTCATCAGCATCTCCGTGTAGTCCTCGCCACCAAGCCGTGATTCGCCAGCGCTCGCCTTCACCTCCACCACGCCTTCAAAACTTTCCAGCAGCGTGACATCGAAGGTGCCGCCGCCGAGATCGAAGACGAGCAGCGTGTTGAGGTCGCTGTTCTCACGATACCCATACGCGAGCGCGGCTGCGGTCGGTTCATTCAGAAGCCGCTCCACCTTGAGCCCCGCAATTTGCGCCGCCTCCACCGTGGCTTGGCGCTGCTGATCGAGGAAGTAGGCAGGCACGGTGATGACCGCCTTGTCCACCGGCTTGCCCAGACGCAACTCGGCGATGCGTTTCATCTCACGCAGCACCACAGCCGAGCACTCCACCGGGCTCCACGACCGGCCGCCGAAGCGGTAGTTCGTGGGCGTTCCCATGTCGCGCTTGAAGAACGCGCGCCCGGAGTCCGGTGCGGTGATGAGCCTGTCCTTCGCCGCCCGTCCCACGAGCAAGGCACCATCCTCCGACACTGCCACGGCCGAGGGAATGAGCGTCTCGCCCGATTCATTCGCAAGCACGACCGCTTCACCTTCCGTGAAGTGTGCGACGAGGCTGTTCGTTGTGCCGAGATCAATGCCGACCATGTCCACGAGCGTAGCCGTGAGATGACTCGATGCAAATCACGCGAGCAATTCGCGTGAGTCGATGATCCTTTGGTTTTACTTCCCAGGCAGCACCTGCACCGCATCAAGGTGGACATTGCCACCTGCGTTTTCGGTGCGGAAGATCACAGCGGCTTCTTCGCCAGCATTGAACTGGAAGGTGCCGAGCGAGTGCCAGCCATCCTTGCTGCCGCCGTCGGAGGTTTGATTCACGGTGAGCTTCTTCTCGCCTTCGGCGCTGAGCACCGAGATCGGTGCGGTCTTCGCGCGGTTCTCGTGCGGGGTCCAGAAAGCGCGGACTTCATACTTGCCGCTCTGCTTCACGGCGAAGGCAAATCGAGCGCTGGCTCCGGCATCGCGGCCATAGCTGTAGTGCTTGCCGACGTGGGGCTTGAGGCCTTCGCCTTTGCTCCACTTGCCGGTGATCTCGGCATCTTCGTCGTCGATGACGATGCCGTCGAGTTTCTTCGGATCAATGCTGTCCGAGGAGACAAAAACGTCCGGCAGCTTCTTCGCATTGGCAGGCAGGTAAAGCGGGGACTCCAGCGCGTCGCGACGCATCGCGCCGGGCTGGTTCATGAGGTCCTTCAAGATGTCGAGATACTGCTCATAAACGCCGCGCGGGCTGGTGTGGTGGCGCACGCAAATCCACGCTGCTTTGCCCACGACTTCGCCCATCATGCCGCAGGTGCGCATCACGCGGGTGGAGCCGAGGGAGTTGCGATCCACGCTGATGGTGCGGCCCGCCATGAAGAGATTCGAGATGTCCTTCGAGTAGAAGCAGCGATACGGCACGGGGTAGCCATTGGCGCGGTCCGTGTGTTTGCCAAATTCAGCGCGGCTAATGAAGGGATTGTCAGGGAACTTCGCGGCATACTGCTCCTTCGGATAATGCAGGTCCTGGTCCCAAGTCGTGGGCACGCAGCCATCGGGATGGATGATGCCTTTGACCATGTCTTCGCCATTGAGAATCATGTCGCCCACGATGCGGCGGCTCTCACGCGGACCACCGATGTAGGCCAGCCATTGCATGTCGTAGTTCGCGTATTTGTCGCCGCCCTTGCTGCGCAGCGTGGAGACCGCGCCATACACAGCGCGGAAGTTGTGGTCGCGGATGAGTTCGAGGTCCTTGATCGGATGCTTGTTGAAGCCGCTCTCCCAAAACCACTCGCCGTGCAGGTAATCGTGCGCGTTCTCCACCGGCGTGTAGCCGAGGTCGTAGCCCTTCATGTTACCGGCGTTCTTCTTGCCGACGGGTTCGATCATCTTGGGCTCGGGGAAGTCGCCCATCTCCATCTGCAGTGCCCAAGGTGTAGCGGGCCAGGCGCTGGGTTTGTCAGTCTTCTTCAGCACCCACATATTGCTCATGCCCATGCGGCCCTTTTCTTCCATCATGAACTCCGCATCCGCGAGCGCGCCCACACTGCCGTGGCCGGTGCAATCAACGAAGAGCTTGCCACGGAACCGCGTTTCGGTGCCCTTGTGCGTGTCGAGGCCGACCACACTGCGGATCTCGCGCTTGTAGCCCGAGGGCGCATCGCCCTTCGTGATCTCAACACCATGCACATACGTGTTGAGGAAAAGCTCAATGTTCTTCTCCGCGCGCACCGTCTCTTCCTTCAGCTTGTCATTGAACTCCTCGGGCGTGGCCGCCGGTGAGTTGCTCGCGCGATCCGCAAACTCCTCCACGATCTCGCCCAGATGCGGATACAAACCGCGACGCGTGCCGCCCTGTGCCCACACCTGGATTTCGCTCGAACCATTGCCGCCCAGCACCGGGCGATCCTGCACGAAGGCCACCTTCAAACCCTGCCGCGCGCCGCTGATCGCCGCGCCCATGCCCGAGTAGCCGCCACCAACGACCACGAGGTCATACTCCTTCGTTTCAGGAGCTTCATCGGGGAGACCGAGCAACTGACGACGCAGCTTCTGCACCTCGCTGAGTTCGTTGGCTGGCTTGAAATCAAGATCCGCGCTGAGCAGGATCGCATCCACACGACCGTCGAAGCCCGTCTGATCTTGCAGCGCCACCTTCACGCTCGTGCCGCTCGCCTCAATGACGCCCGCATCTTCCCATTGCCAATCTTTGCCCGTCGTCGCGTGGTCCTTGCCGAGGTTCTTGCCGTCTGCCGCGATCTGGAAACGCCCCGGTGCTCCTGGGGCATCCCACGGACCCACCCAGTTCTTCGTGCGCACCCAGAGCTTGTATTTGCCCGGCGCAGGCACCTTCACTTCACCGACAGCGTCCTTCACCGGCTTGCCCATGCCATGAGCGAGCAAGTAGGCGCTGCCCAGGATGTCGATGAACTGCGTATCAACCATCCATCCGCCACGGTCGGCGAACGATTCGGCTTCGACCCAGACCTTGGCGTTGTCGGCAAAGGCGGCAGTCGTGAGAGCAAGGGCAGTGATAAGGCTTTTCATAGCGGGCCGAGCGATACGTCGGCAAGTATTGCTTTCAACTCTGAATCCGTTCTACAGCTTGCAGATGCTTGACCTTAACTTTCGGACCGGAAGGCCTAATTACGGCCACTGTATTGAGCTATTTTAGTTAGTATTTACTCGATCCGGCACTATTCCCGAAAGAAACTTTTCATTTGAGATCCATATAGCACGACCTGATTCGAACATCACCAATCGTTGGCTCGGTCCATCTTCAACATGCCCGCCGACGCTCGGCGCAGCAGCAATTATGCGTTCATTATCGACGACGGCAGGCAAATTTGTTGGATCGAAGACAAGCCAAGGTAGCTGGAGCCCAGTATCAGGGTGGGTAAAATAAAGTGACTTCGCGTAAGCCTGATTGTGCTCTGCGGTTTCTTCAAGGTCACTCCAGCCGGATGGCCACCTCCCGCTATTTCTTTCGCGAAACTTCCAGAAAAGCATTGAGCTAACCTTCAATTGGCGTGCTTGTTTTGACCACGAATTGGTAGATCGCGTATAGCAACCAGCCATACCTAATATGAGGCATGTTGATATTAGTATTCGGCAATACCTGCGCACTGACGGCATTTATTTCGGAATTGGGGGTTCGCCACCGGGACCGCTAACCCAAGGTGACGTTCCACCTCCAGAACCATCTTCGGGTTGCAGGTATGGATATTTGTCCCGGAAGCTGTCAGGAGATTTTTGGGGATATTTGTATTCATCGAGAATTATTTCACCTCGAAAGCGATGCGCTTCATCTCGGGACTGACACATCACTACACAGTGATTTGTGTGCCCACTGTTAAACCAATTTGAGGGGTGAGATACACCGGCAGCGATGGTGGCAAAAAACCCTGGGTTTGGTTTTAAATTATACAATTGACGGCATTCGACCCGACACTCCCAACATGCGGGTATTTTAAGAACTCCTAAAACTTGATTGGCGGTGTCATCGCAGGAAGTGCTCCTTGATCGAGTTACGATTCCGATTTCATGTGATTGCGCACGAAGCGTCGTTTCGCCTCTATCTCTGGCTTGTTGATCACAACCACATGAAGTCGGTTGCGGTTCTCTGCCGAGAACATCGATATGATTTACCGGATCGTTGGCAACAATTCCATAAAGGTTCACTCCACCATTTTCGCCAATTGGATCACGATTGAGCCAGCGGCCCGTTTCTGGGCTGTAGTATCCTAAAACGTTGGGAGCGATAATGCAGCCAAAGAGGAGGAATGAATATAAAAAGGCCGGTGGTTGGTATGTCTTCATGGATTGAATTTGGTAGGGAATGGTGACTCTGGAGTGCGTGCGGAATGTGAAAAAGGCATGATGGAGGAACCTCGGCTGCGGGACGCATTCGCAGCGTTGATTTCCGTCACTTGCCTGAAGTGTTCGTCGGCGTTGAACCCGTTTTGCGCCCGTGTGACGGAATCCGAGTCAGTTGATTTTACAAAGCCCAGCTCCTTGAAGACGGCTTCGGCGCTTGAGATTAAGGCCGCACCATGGTCACGACTACCCGGACAGAGCAGGTTAATCTGAGCCTGAACCAGCAACGCTTCCCCATACCTCTTGTGTCGCTGAAGCACGGCAGCCCTGGATGACAGGCATACAGCAAGCTCTTCCCGAGGAGTGAGTGATTTCAGATACCACCCCTTCTGTAGCTCCCACTCCTCAATGGGAAATGGGAATTTGCGATAGTAGTCGTCTGGCTGGCTGCTGACCGCATTGGTGAGTTCGAAGTTGCGGCGCTCCTTTGCACCTTCCCAGCGACAAAACAGATGCCCCTTGGAACTAACGAGTTTCAGGGGGTATCCGAGGCGACGGGCGACCGCTACTGCAAGCACTGGCATCGACGCACAAGTGCCCTGACGTGTCGCGCCAAGGCATCCCGTGATGAGAACATCGTCTGCATCGTCGAAGAAGGACATATCCTGGAAACTCCTGATAGTCGCGGCGGCAATTTTGTTTGGGTTATATCGAATATTGAAATCCTGACCGATTACTGTCCACATCATGCCAACGCGATAAAATGCCTCAGAGTTCTCATACTCAGATGGATTTGCTAACCAGCGATGAAAATTGTTCTCCGTTTGTGCGCGGGCGGAGTCGGCAATTTGATCGAAGAGTGCCAAACTTTCCTCGATTGTGTTTTTGTTTTCACGAGGAAGATCATGGGCACAGACCAGACTCATTACGGCTAGATCGATCTTCGCTAATTCCTCATCAGGCATCGCAACCAATTCGGCGATGCTGGGTCGCTTTGGCCCGCTGTTCACTTGCAATGGAACGGCGGCAATTTGCGCTAAGTTGGTTAGGTGATCTATGATGAACCAGAGGGATACCGCACCCAATAAAAACCCGCCAGTGAGAGCAAGTAACACGGGGGGCGCAGTTCGTCGCGCCCCATCGTTAATTGCTAGCGCCATATAATTGGAGCCGTCTCGGTCGGCCTGCTTTTTAGCACGTCGCTTATTACGTGAGTCATGCATGATGGGTCTCTTTCTACCAAATTTGATACACCCTACTCAAGCACAAATGTGTGTGTCTGGGATTCTGCCGTTGATCGAACCATGCGTTGATACTGGGCGACTTTTTGGCTCTTGGTTCTCACTTCCTGTGCCACTTCAGACGGACTAATCGGTGTTAACGCCTGGGGTTTTCGCTTCGTCCCCCGACAACCTTATCCCGTAGATAGTCTGAAGTTACTGCACAAACAAAAACTCCAGGCTGTTGATCAGTGCCCAGATGAGGTTGGCGGGGCCGTCCTCGCCTTCGGCGGTGAGGGTGAGCATGGCGGACTCGCGTTCGCGGGTCGTGGGTTTGCGGCCCAGCACGGTGAGGAAGAGAGACTCCACCTTGTCCCCAGGGGTCGCCTTGACGGCCATGGTGCGGAAGGGCAAGGACTCGCGGCTGGTGAGCATCTCCTGCACGGGGCCATTCATCAGCATGAGCACCTGGGGTTCGCTGCCACTGTGATTGCCACCGTCGATGCTGATTCGCTGGCTCTGGCCGAACTCGCGGAGGAAGTGCCCGTCCGGAGCTGGCTGATCCAGTTCTGAGGCGCGCAGGAGTTTCATGCCATTGTATTCGAGGATCTTCCTGCCGTCGGTGGTGGCTCCGGCTTCGGCGATGGAGCCGCCCATGCGAGCCTGCTCGTTCTCCTGGAGCTTCAGGAAGGCACTCACCTTCTGGGCCATGACGGGAGCGGTGGTTTTGTCGAGGTCGAGGTCAATGGAGCGGGCGTAATAGGAGCCATCGGTGCCTTTGTAACCATCGGGATTGCCGAGAACGAGCGTCATGAGGGAGTCCCAGGTTTGCTCAGCAGTGAGGCGGCGCAACACGGGGCCCTGGAAGTAGTAGGGCACGCCCATGGGCACTTCCTCAATCGTGCTGGCGCGCTGCCAGGCGGCGGTCTTGAAGAGCATGCGCTGGAACTCCTTCAGATCGAACTTCAGCCGCACCATTTCCTTGCCGAGGTAGGTCAGCAGCTCGGGATTGGAAGCGGACTTTGGGTCGTCCACATTCGTGACCGGCTCGGCCACGCCGACGCCGAAAGCGCGCTTCCACAAGCGGTTCGCGATGGTGACGGCGAAGCGTGGATTGTTCGGGTGCGTCATCCAACTCGCGAAGGACTTGCGGAGCTTTTCCTCCTTTTTCGTGTTCTGGTGGTAGGCGTCGTTGTTGCGGCTTTCGCCGGCCCAGCGAATGAGCTTGGGCTTCACAGGATCGCCGGGCGTGCCGTCTTTGTATTTGTAGTCCTGCGGGAGGCGGAGGCGGTTCTCCTTCGTGTCGCGCACCTCTTCGCGGTTGGCATTGATGATGTCGTTCATCGTGCCTTCGAACTTGGCAAAGTCGGCACCGCTTTTCTCGGCCAGGGACTTGAGTTCGGGCTCCAGCCGTTCCTTGGGGTCGCCGTTCTTGAACAGGCTGCGGTTCAAGTTGGTCACCGTGGCCCCGAAGAAGGCGGCGAGTTCATAGAACTGTTTCTGCGTCCAGGCGGCGAAGGGATGATCGTGGCACTGCGCACATGCGACGTCGGTTCCGAGAAAGACCGCGAAGGTGTTGGCTAGGTTGTCGAGCAGCATGCCCGAGTCGCGCAGGAGGTATCCGGTGGCTCCATTGTTCCACATCTTGCCATCGGCCGTGATCATGTCGGAGGCGATCTGGTCGTAAGGCCGGTTGGTGGCGATCTGCTGCTTCAGCCACTGGATGTAAGGCAGCGTGCGCTGCATGGGCTGGCCGGGATCATCGACCACGCGGAACATGTCGGCGAAGTAGTTGTAGAGATGTGAGGTGTAGCCCTCGGAGTCGAGCAGGCGGTCGATGAGTTCGTCGCGCTTTTTTGCAGACGTGCTGGTGAGGAAGGCCTGCGCCTCGTCGTAGGTGGGGATGCGACCCACGATGGTGAGATACGCGCGGCGCATGAACTGCTCGTCCGAGGTGGGCGGATTCGGCTTGATGCCCTTCGCCGTCAGCATCTTGAGCACCAGCTTGTCCACCTGCCCGCCCTGGGAAGGGGGCTCGAACGGCGTGGCCGCACGCGCGATCGCCTGGTCGGCGGGAGCCAGATTGCTCAGGAGAAATCGTGCGAGGCTGCCATCTCGGGTCTGCAAGGTGATGTAGTCGCCCTCAATGCGCACAAACGTCGCCTCCACCTGCCGGCCTCGTCCATCGGTCCACATCCGTGTGACCGGCCCGGCAGCCAAAGCACCCCAGGCGATGAGCGACACAATCAAAAGCGGCAGGGTTTTCATGGGAGGAATGGGATTCACAGTCGCCTGCAACGGGTCAGGGAGCCGGATGTTGGGTTAGGTGAATGAAATGTAATGAGGCTACTCCACCACCTTCACCGTCGGCCAGCAGCCACGCATGGAGGGATGATGAATGCGCAACGTTGGATCGCTGCCGATCCAGCCGGGCTCGCCACGTTCATTCACAAAGGCGACGCCGATGGGTGTGTCAGGCAGCGTGTCCGCCACCCGCGTGATCTCCGCCTCAGCGCGGTCAGACATGGCGATCCACGCCTTCTTCAACTCCACGGGGTCGAGGTTGCGGGCCTGAATGGTTTCCAACTGGCGGGGATTCACGCGCGCAAAACGTCGCATCATCTCCAGCAGCAGCAGCGGAGTGAAGCCCGCATCTTTCCCGCAGGCGGCCCAAACGATGGATTCCAAGGGGTAGGTAGTGTTGAGTTCGACGATGTCCACGTAGTCGCGCGTCACCGACCTCGATGCCAGGGCCAGCGCCTTGTTGGTGGCCATGTCGAACAGATGCAATCGCCAGCCGAGCAACTCGTCTTGTTGGATGGGAAAGAAGCGAAAGGCTGCGTCCACCGCCCAGTCGATCTCGAGCTTCTCGCCCTCGGCTTCGATACGCGCCTTGCGAAAGCTGCATGACTTCTGCCAGTCACCCACGGCTCGCTCGATTTGGTAGCCTGCGGCTTCCAGTGTCTGCACATCGGCATCGCTGGCGCGCTCAAGCTCGGCTTCCGCCTCGTGAAAAATATCCAGATCGTGGCTGAAGCGAGGCGACGTCTGGGTGGCATTCAAAACGATCCCGCCCGCCACATGGCTTTCGGCACTGCGGTTGGCCGCGATCAGGCGCAGCACCTTCTTCTGGAGGGTGGTTAAAGGCATTGCACCAGATCTCTTGCTCGCGCCCAGGCACGAGGTCCACCTGACTTCCTCAGACTGGAGATGATCTCCCCTACATCCTCACGATCACGCGGGACGAAGTCCGGGTTCCACCACCAAAAGCACTCATGAAAATCCCGGACAGCCTGCTGCGCCATCTCCAGCACGGTGGCGGAGAGGGGCTGCGGATCGGTGGCTGGAGGGTGCGTTTCCATGCGGAGCGGCTAGATAATAACCGGCCCGGTGCGTGATCTCAAGGTCGTAGTCCGGCCCGGCAAGCCCGTCACCGAGGTTGGATCGCAAGCTGCTCGCGCCGACATTTCGATTCAAAACGTGACGCCCGCGCGTTCGTAGTTCACAGTGATGTCCGCCATGAAAACAAACCTTCGCCGCTCGATCCTTGTCGTTGCCGCGTGGGGAGCATTGCAGGTGCGCGGGGCGGACGTGGCATGGTCCGAGCGGGAGACGAAGCTGGCGAACGAATACCTCTCGCTGCTGGTGGACCGGCCCGAATACGGGCGCGTGGTCGATCTGCTGTGGGACCTCTACAAGAAGCGTGACGCGACGAAGCTTCTGCTCGACAACATCCACGCACAGGCCGCCTCCTCGAAGCACCCGAGCGTGCTCCTCGTGGAAGGCCATCTCTGGCGCAAGTCCGGTGACCTGACCAAGGCGGCAGCGCTTTACGAAGAGGTGCTGAGGCTTGATCCACAGAACGCGCTCGCACGACGCTCCCGCGCTGAGGTGGCGGTGGAGCAGGGTCAACTCGCCCTCGCCATTGATCTGCAAACGAAGCTCGCCGCCGACCTGCCCGACAGCGATCCGGCCAAGGCCGATGCCTTCCTGAAGCTCGGCAACCTTGCCCTCTCCAACAACCAGCCCGTGCCTGCGGTCGATGCCTGGGAGAAGGCGACCAAACTGAAGCCGCAGGACCTCGCGCTCGCACGCACCGTCGCGCAGCTCATGCTGCGTGCAGGCTATCCTGAGCGAGCCGTGAGCTTGCTGGAGGCGCTCGCGAAACAAACCGATCCGCAGAAGCGACTCGATGCACTCTTTGATCTCGCTCGCGTGCATGAGCACTCGGACCAGTTTCAAAAGGCGGACAAAGCTCTGCGCGATGGCCTCGCGCTGCTCGACTTCCGCGATGCGCGTTACGGCGAATTCTTCCAGCGCCGCGTGCGTTTGCATGAGCGCTTCGGCGCGCTCGACGAGCTGCGGACGCAACTGCTCAACGACGCGCGCAAGCAGCCACCCACAGAGCAGGCGCTCGCGAACATGGCGCGCTATTTCGCGATCACCGTCGATGTGGATGAACGACTCGTGTGGCTGCGTGAGCTGGTGAAGGCCGCGCCCGCGACCGAGGCCTACCGCTGGGAACTCGTGCGCGCACTGCTCGATCACGAAGGCGCGGACGAGGCGGCGAAGCTGCTCGATGGGAAGCTCAAGGGCGATGGCTCCGACTTGCCCGCGCTGGTGCAGTTGCGCGCCGAGGCTGATCTTCGCCAGGGCAAAACCGACCTCGCGATCCAGCGGCTGAACAAGCTCATTGCCACTCAGGACAATGCCGACGTAGAGAAGCTCGTGCTCGCCTTCGCACAGGAGCGTGCGCTCGACTCGCTGGTGGAAGCGATCCTCAAGCGCCGCATCGAGCGCGATCCTGACAAGCCGGAGGCGGTGTTTGAACTCGCCACCTTTTATCGTGCTCGCGATCGCGGTGCCGACTCGGTGCCGCTCCTGCGTGCCTATGCGAGCCATGCCGTGCAGCCCGCCGATCAGGCGCGACGGCTCAACGATGCCGCCACCTTCCTCGCTGCTGGTGGCGATCAGGACGAGGCGCTCAAGCTGCAAACCGAAGCCGCGCGCCTCACGAATCAAGGCCGCGAAGAACTGCTGCGTCTGGCCGATCTGATGGCCGGCAATGGCAAGGCGGCGGATGCGATCGAGCAACTGGAGTCCGCTTTGCAAAAGGCAGCCACGCTGGAGGAGCGGATCGACATTGATGATCGTCTCTACTCCGTGCTCCTCGGCGATCAGCACGAGGAGGCACCGAAGAAGCCAGTCGCCACCTCGGGTGAATTCAATCTGCCCACCTTCATCACGGGCATTGGCTTTGGCTCGGATGCGCCCGTGCAGGTCAAAGGAGCGTCAAAATTTCCCGCCACGCTGACGGACTATGCGAAGAAGATCATTGAAGCAGCGCTCGCCCCCTCGTCCACGCAGGATCAGGTCGTTCGCGGTGCCTGGTGGGCCAGCCGCATTGAGCGTTCGGACGATGTTTACCGGCTGCTGAAGAAGATCGTCTTCGAGGACTCGCAGCGCTCCACTCGCCAGCTCCCGGTGGAGCTGCACCGCCTGCTTCTGGACATTGCGCTGGCTGAGGAGAATCCCCTGTTCGTGGCCCGCCAACTGACGACGCTGATCGAAGTCGATGCTCCCAATCGCGTGCAGTATCTGCTCCGGCTTGCCGAACAATGTCTGACGGACAATCAGCCTGATGCGGCTGTCGTTCACCTGGAGCGCGCGCGCCGCGAGCAACCGGACAATGAGGCGGTGCTCAATGCGCTCACGCAGTGCTATCAGCTGATGCGCAAGCCAGACGCCGCTCTTGAGCTGTGGCGCACGGCCATCCAACGCACGCCGGGCAATGCGGGCACGCCTTTGCGCGAGCGTTACGCTTCGCTGCTCCTGAAGGAGAACCGCCTGGGTGACTACGTGGAGACGCAGGTCTCGATCGTGGAATCCGAGACGGACATCAAGCGCCGTCGCGAGACGTTCAAGCGCTTCATCGATCAACTCATGTGGAGCGATGCTCTCGGTGGTGAGGTGGCGCAGTCGGTGATGCAGGACCGTCTCAAGCTGGTGGAAAACCGCCTGATCGAGCGCACGCGCAAGCACCCATTTGACGGCTTTTTCCATGAGGCGCTGGCCGCCGTCTTCGCGAAGCGCGGTGACGAGCAGAAGGCCTTCGCGTCGATGAAGCAGGCCTACTACACCTCGCCCGACACGCCGTTTTCATTGGAGCAGTTGCGCGCCGCCGCCTTGAAGGCTGGCGACTTGAAGTCCGCGATCTACTTCCAGAAACAAATCGCCGCCACGGCACCGCCGAAGGAACTGGCGGGCGAGTCGAGGCAGTTGATTCAACTGCTGGAGCAGACCTTCCAAATCGCCGAGGCGGACAAGGTGCGTCGGCGTCTGGAGAATCGCCTGTCGCAGGATGCGCAAGCGCTCGAAGACCTGGCGCAGTATTACAAAGAGACGGGCCAGGACGAGGCCGAGCGCCGCGTCTATGAGCAGATCCAGCGCGTGCGTTCGTGGGAACCGCGCAGCACGCTGCGGCTGGCCTTGAAATGCATCGCCGTGGCTGATGAATCGGCAGCCGAAGAGCATCTCAAACAACTGCTGGCCAAGACGAAGGCGCGCAACTCGCTCAAGGCTCTGCCTCCCGATCGCTGGCCCTTCCCGCTCACGGACGAGCGCAAGCCGGGACCCGCTGCCTCGCTCAAGGACATCGTGGAATTGCTCGAAGGCGCACGCGGCTTGAGCAAGGCGAACATGGATCGTTTGCGGACCTTCCTGAGTTTTCCACGCCCTGAGTTTGCCGAGCTGCCGGATGATGTGTCGCTCGTGCGATTGCGCGGCATTGAGGAGATGGCGAAGCTCCAGCAGCGTCATGGCGGCGATGGGCTCAGGCAGTGGATCGCGCATTGGCAAGCGGATGCCAAGGCGGTGCCGGTGGAGCGTTTGTGGGCACTGTTTTACGCGGGCGCGGAAGCCGAGTTCCGCGAGGCCCTGGCGGCGAGCATTGGTGAGAGCGAGTCCTTGGATCTCGAGTTTGTCTTTGCCTGGCTCACGGTGCGTGCTCGAGGCATGAAGGACGCTCTGACGTGGATGAAGGTGCCGAAGATCGGACGTGATCAACTGGCGCTGCGTCGCGATGTGATGCGGCTGGTGACCGGGATGCTCGCCGACTGGGAGCACTTCCGCTACGACCCTCGCGAACTCGTTGTGCTGGGCAATGCGCGTCTGCTTCAGAACTCGGCGATCTTCGACATCATTCGCCGCCTCCAGGATCGGCAGCGTTATGCGGAGGCAATGTCGCTAGTGGACAGTCTGCGTCGCAGTTCGCCAGACCAATGGCGCAGCTATTCCTACCTGCTCGCCAGCTATGCACAGTCTGCGGAGCTGTGGGATCTGCAGCGCCAGTATCTTCACGATGCGCTCGAGGGCTTGCCCGAGCCGGGTGCCTACACGGGCGAGGAGCAGGACTCGTTCTTGATGAGCGTGGTCGCCCTGCATCGTCTGGCACGCACGCCGCAGGAGCGGGAAGTCGTTTTGCAGAATGCCATGCGTCGCCTGCGCGAGTCGCCTCCGAGTGCGATGACCACCATGCGCGAGGCTGCCGTGGCCAGCCTTGCCGGAGCCGTGGAGCCTGCGGCGAAGTCCTTCGGCAGCTTCGCAGGCATGACGTTCCTGGGAGCGCGTCAGATAGCGCCTCCGCTCGGTGGACTGATGCCGCAGGGCTCGCCGCGCACGGAGGATACGAGCTACCTTCGCAGCTACTGGGAGGACATGCGCATGATCGGTGCCGTGCTCTCGCAGCAGGGGCTGGGACAACTGGTGGCCGCCGTCGATGACTACCTGGATGAGTCGTTCGGCTCCGTGCAGCTCGGCCCGCGCACGAGTGACACGTTCAGCCTCTGGCGAAGCACCAAGCTCGTGCGCCAGTTGCGCGAAGTGAACTTCCCCAAGCGAGTGCGCCTGATTCGCGAATTCCTAGCCTCGGCGGACATGAAGGAAGAGGATGCCGTGGAGGCGCTCATCGAGCTAGGCCGCGAGCTGGAGGTCAATGGCATGGTCCGCGAGTGCATCGAGGTTTACAAACAACTGCCCGGCCGCGCGCCATCGAACAATCTCTACGCTGAGTATTTCATCCGCGTCTGCGACCAGGCCTGGGAACCCGAGCCCGGTCGCGCGTATGTGGAGAGCTTGTTCGGCAAGGACCCGGTGTATAAACCGCAAGGCATTGGCGATGAACGTCTGCGCGAGCACCACGCGCACTTCCTTGCCCTGCAACGAAATGCGGCTCGCCTGCGCGAGCTTGGCTGGAGACCCGAAGGCTTCACCCGCGTGCTCGCGGGCCGAATCGCGCACGAGGTGCCGTATGCTCGCGAACTCGCACTGCTGCTGGAACACGACGGCGATACCAAAGGCGCGCTGGAAGCCTGGAACCAGATGCACAAGGCCTTGATCAACGGCACGCCCGACAGCCCCATGCCTGCCGATCCCGAGTGCGCGCTTCATCGGGCCCGATTGATGGTGGAACTGAAGTCGCCACACACCGCGCTGCCGGTGCTGCGCGAGGTTTTGCTTCGCGATGGTTTGGATGAGGTCCGGCTTGCAGCGATGCAATTGCGTGTGCAACTCGCCGCGCAGACTAACGAATGGAACGAGGTGCGCGAGCTGATGAGCGTCGCCGTGGACAAGAAGTCACCCGAGCTGGCGCTGACCATTACTGAGGAGCTGCGCAAAGCAACCCGCCACACTGAGGCGCTGAACTTCCTCACCCAGGCCGAGCGCGCGATGAAGGGCACCGAGGAACGCTTCACGCTGCGCCTGGAGCAGTTGCGATTCTTTGCCCTCGATCCCACCTGGACGCCCAGCAAGGGCCGAGCCCAAGTGGCCGCTCTGTTCCGAACAGGTGGCCGCAGCCAACTAACGATGAAACGCCTGACGGAGTGGATGGGCCAGCAGAAGGATCATGCCTCCGACTGGCTGCCCGTGCTGCGAGCCGAGGCGCGCAGTGGCAGTGATCCTGCGATGGCCGCTCTAGCGCTGTGCGCGCTCTCAAGTTCGTGGCCTGGCAGTGCCTTGCTCGACGAAGTCGCCTGGGCCTGGAATCGCGGCGAGGAAAAGGATCGTCCCTGCCTGCAACTCGCCGCCGAAGTGCTGCTCAAAGCGGGCAAGCCAAGGCATGCATCTCTTGTGTGTGATGCCATGCGCGTCACCCCTTCCGGCTTGCAATCGCGGCTTCTGCCCATTGCAGCCCAAATCGCCGGAGCCCTGAGGGATGAGATGCGCCTCCGTGAACTCTATGCCGAAGTGGTCCGTATGCCTTTCCCTGGTGGCACGATGACGAAGGAATGGGCTGATGCCTTCGAAGCTGCGGGGCACAAGGACTGGGCTCGTGAGTTGTTCGCCTTGGCAGCCGAACAAATGAGCAAGACCAACAAGCCCAACCCAGCGCTCACGCAATCGCAGATCGAGTTTCTCATCCGCCAGCATGACTTCGAGGCGGCAGAGACGCTGATCATGCGCCACTACACCACCTTCATTCCTGACAGCGCCAAGCACATCGTGCAGCTCTATCGCGAGTGGCAGCGCCTGGATCAGCTGGACCAGGAATTGCCAAAATTTTTCCTGCCCGAAGGCGTGCTCCACGAGGTGAAGTTCCTCGCAGGCAGGAAGTGAGTTTCATCATGGGGCCTTGAGCTGCACGGCGGTGCCGTAGGCGAGCACTTCGGTCACGCCGGGAGAGAACTCCGTGGCATCGTAGCGCATGGCGATGATAGCATTGGCACCCAACCGCTGGGCATGATCCACCATTCGCTGGTAGGCGATCTGGCGTGCATCATCGCACACGCGCTCGAACTCGCTGATGTTGCCACCAAAGATCGTTTTGATCCCGCCGATGAAGCTGGAGATGATGTTGTTGCTGCGGACGACGATGCCGCGCACAACTCCGAGATGAGCGCCGATGGCATAGCCTTCGACGTTGTTGGCTGAAGTGACGACCATGGGAAGAGGAAGGTTAGAATCCGCCGCCACCGAGGAAGAGGCGAAGCACTGCCACCACACCGATGACGAGATTGATGGTAAGGCCAATCTTCTTCTCGCAGAACGAGCCGAAGAACGAGCCGACGACCACGAGGACGAGGACCAGCCATTGCAACCAGCCGAGGAGCGGAATGATTCCCGGCACCATGACAATCGCAGCGGCGATGCCACACAGGACAGAGAGGATTTGGAACATGGGCGGACTTCACCGCAGCTTGGGCACGGCGGCAATGAGAATTCCGGGGCGTGCTTGCAACGTCCGATGCCTAGCTCGCCTGCTCGACGGGCTTGCTGTGAGTGCCGTCGCAGTAAGGCGGATTGCCGGTGCGCTTGCAGTCACAGAGCCAGACTTTCTTGTCCTCAGTGAGCGTGAATTTCATCGGTGCTTTGCCAGTGCCTTTGTGGCTGCCGTCGCACATGGGCTGATGGCCGCTGAGTCCGCAGGAGCACCACCAGTGGTCGCCAGCTTTGAGTTCGAGAGGGATAGGCATGAGAGTGGAAGGGTGAAGAGTGAAGCCGCTGGATGAGCGACGGGCACCATCAGACTCGGAGATGACTTTCAGATCAATCCCGAAAGTCATCGAATGGCTTCGAGCACGTCGTGGATGAGCGCGGGTCCGGCATATACGAGGCCGCTGTAGATCTGCACCAGCGAGGCACCAGCGTTCAGCTTGTCGAGAGCATCGCGGCCGTTCATGATGCCGCCGACTCCGATGATCGGGATCTCCGGCCTGAGCAGGCTGCGGAAAGCCTTGATCACTTCGGTGCTGCGTTGCGTCACGGGTGCGCCACTGAGACCACCGGCTTCTTTTTCAAGGGCATGTCCGGTGATCGCTGCGCGCGAGATGGTGGTGTTGGTGGCGATGATGCCTTCCACGGCGAGTTCATTGAACACGCGTCCGAGAGCTTCGATATGCAGGTCTTCCAGATCAGGAGCGATCTTCACCACGATAGGCACATGCCTGCCGTGTTGTTGGCTGAGCTTTTCTTGTTCGGTTTTGAGGGCGCCGATGAGCGCTCGCATGGATTCCTCGCCTTGGAGATCACGCAGACCTTTGGTGTTGGGCGATGAGATGTTCACGGCGACGTAGTCGGCCACTTCATACGCGACCTTGAGGCAGTAGAGGTAGTCATCCACGGCCTTCTCATTCGGCGTGTCGAAGTTCTTGCCGATGTTCACGCCGACGATGGCCTTGGTGGTGCGCTTCTTCAGGCGCTCGACGGCGGCGTGGATACCCACGTTGTTGAAGCCCATGCGATTGATGAGTGCGCGATGCTCCGGCAGGCGGAAGAGCCGGGGCTTGGGATTGCCGGGCTGCGGGCGCGGCGTGAGGGTGCCAACTTCGACGAAGCCGAAGCCCAGCGAGCCCCAGGCGTCCACAGCGCTGGCGGACTTGTCCATGCCAGCGGCCAGGCCGAGGGCGTTGGGAAACTTCAATCCGAGGCAATCGACGGAGCGGGAGCCGGGGTCCATGCTGCCGAGCAGGCCAAGCTGGTGCGCGAAGATCATCGACTTGACCGTGACGGTGTGCGCGAGTTCGGGATCGAGCTGGAAGAGCAAGGGCTTGATCGCGGGATACAATGCGGCGAGGACGGACATGCATTCTCCCAAGCTGCGAGGATGCGCAGTGTCAAATTCCTGTTCAGAGTTCTTGCCGTCATGCCCAAGCCCAACCCCTTTCGTCCTCAACTCGATGCTCTGCGTGCGATCTATGCGGAGGTGGAGCAGCGGGCGCTGCCGCGCCAGTGCGAGATGCGCACGACGTGCTGCCATTTTCGTGTGACGGGCAAAACGCCCCTGGTCACGCGCATTGAGGCGCTCCTGGCCGCTCAAGGCGTGAGGGCCAGCGGACGGAAAAAGCTAGTGCCGCATCCGCAAGATGCCTGCCCGCTGCTGGGCGTGAATGGCCGATGCACGATCTATGCTCACCGGCCCTTTGGATGCCGCACGCATTTCTGTGCGGACGCGGGCGGACCGTATCCACGGCAGCATGTGGCGGATCTCATTCGACGCATGGAAGCGCTCGATGAAGCGATCGGCTGGCATGAGGGCTCACGCCCTTTCGAAGCAGCCCTGGAGGATGCCTTGGAAGAACTCCGCTAGGGGTTCATTGCACCTATCAAGAGTCCGCCTTCCCCTGCCGCTTCTCCCACTGCTTCACCATCATGCTCATGCGTGGGTTGCGGGCGAAGAAGTCGCGGTGGTCGCCGATGAAGCGCCAGAAGAGTTCGTCCCATTGCTGGCACCACATGCCCTTCGGATAGTCGGACATCTTGAGCAGGTAGTTGGACCCGCTGATGTAGGGCTTGGTGGTGAAGGTGCCGCCGTCGGCATGGAGGCTCATGCCATAGACATTGGGCACCATTACCCAGTCATAGGCGTCAATGAACCACTCCATGAACCAACGATACGCCGCGTGCGGATCGGTGCGCATCAGCACCATCGCATTGCCCAGCACCATGAGTCGCTCGATGTGGTGACACCACGCGTGCTTGTGCAGCCGACGGATCACGGCGTCGATCGGTGGCAGGCCGGTGGTGCCGTCGTCGAAGCCCTTTGGCAGCGGCTCGTCGTGCTTGAAGAAGTTGCCGTTGCGCACGCGCGGGCCGTGCAGGTGGTAGATGCCGCGCATGAACTCACGCCAGCCAATGATCTGGCGGATGAAGCCTTCGAGTGAGTTCATCGGCACGTCGTGAGTGCGTGCGTAGTCGAGCGCGTGATCGACGACCTCTTGCGGTGTGATCAAGCCGATGTTCAGCGGCGCGGTGAGCATGCTGTGATACAGCCAGGGCTGACCGTGGCTGATCGCGTCCTCGTAGTGACCGAACAACGCGAAGCGCTCGGTGAGGAAAGCGTCGAGTTCTCGCAGCGCTTGATCGCGCGTGACAGGCCAGCGAAAGGCGTCGGCGCTGCCACGTGCGTTCGGGAACTTCGCAGCGACGTAGCGCTTTGCTTCGTCGAGCGCGGCGGTATTCTCGAAGACGGGCAACGCAGGTGCGCGATGGCCTTTCGGTAAGCGCTGACGGTTCTCGGTGTCGAAGCTCCACTTGCCACCCACGGGCTCGCCGTTCGCTTCGACGAGGATGCCGAGGCGCTTGCGTTGTGCCTGGTAGAAGGCGGCCATGAAGGGCTTCTTTTTGCTGCCGAGCTGCTGCTCGATGAAGCTCAGCGGCGTGAGAAACATTGGCGTGTCATGCATGACGAGCTTCAGATCGCGCTTCGCGGCGAAGCGTCGCAGCCGACGCGAGAGCACGTCATCGACTGGATCACAGACGTGCAGTGTCGTGACAGTCTCTGGCAGCAATGCTTCGAGCATGTCGCCAGTAGTGGTGGGTTCGCCGGAGGTCTCGCCGCGAATGATCTCGAAGCCTTCCGCGCGTCGCTCGTTCATCCAGTGCGTCATGCTCGCGCGATGCAGCACGAGCTTCTGTGCATGGAACCGCAGAGGCCAGTGCTCATCGTTGCCGAACATCAAAGAGTCCTCCAGCAGCAGCACCTTGCGGCCACGTTGCAGGGCAGGATGCGGAGCGAAGAGCTGATGCGGGAAGACGAGCGTGAGTTCCATGATCCGCTAGGCTTGGAAGTCAGCGGACACGGCGGCTTCGGCAAAGGCATCCGCGTCGCGCTGGAACTGCGCTCCACGATCACGCAGCTTCTTCAATGCATAGGCACCGAGCGGGAATCGGAACGGCAGTGAGCCGCTGTGAACCTGATCGACGATCAGCGCGCCAAGTCGTGCCGGATCACCGGGCTGACGACCATTCATGCGCTCGAGCACGGTGCCGAAGCGTCCGACGGATGCGGAATAAATGTCGGTCTTCGATGACTCAGCCTTGCTGATGAAATCGGTGCGGAACGGACCAGGAATCGCGACGGAAACACGAATGCCGAATGGCTTCACCTCGGCGTGCAGCGCCTCGCACGCGCACTCGAGCGCCGCCTTGGCAGCGCCGTAGCTGGAGAAGCCAGCGTAGTTCCCATGCGTGGCTGCGGCACCGATGACAACGATGTGTCCCTGGCCGCGAGCGCGCATGTGCGGGAGCACGGCGCGAATCATCGAGACGGGGCCGTGGTAAAGCAGATCGAAGAGCGCACGCTCGTGCGCTTCGTCGGTCTCCTCGACAGCCGCGAGCATCCCTTGACCCGCGTTGAGCACGAGCACATCGACTTCGTTAAACACATCGCGCGCCTGCTGGATGATGGCGGCTGATGCACTCGCCTGCGATGCATCGGGTGTGAGCGCCAGGCATTGATCGCCATGTGAGGCGAAGGCATCGCGCAACGCATCGACGTGACGCGCGGTGACGACGACGTTCGAGCCTGCGTCGAGGGCAGCTTTTGCGATGTGAAAACCGATGCCGCGGGAGGCACCAGTGATGAGCCAGGTGGGTGGAATCATGGAGTGCGGGGAGTAGCCGCGAGCCGGATCGGCCCGCGAGCGGACAGTGGATACGCTGGGTGTCCGCGCTGGGTGCATTGCAATTCTCCGGCATCGCACAAAGCCGCCGCAACGCGCCGCACCTCAGGCATCAGCGGACGCCAATCTTCAGCCAGAGCGCGTGCGGTGTCGCTCGGGCAGAATGTGCTCGTGCCGCGTTCGATGGCCATGTGGCGTAGCGCTTCGGCGATGGCGTCATCGCTGATCATGGCTTCGCGCTTCGCTTGCAGCGCTCGCTGCAAAACTTCACCTGCTCCCAGTCGCGTTCCCATTTTTTCCGCCACGCAAACGGCCGCTGGCAGGTGGGGCAGATCTTGGTGGGGAGGTGTTGCTTTTTGACGCCGTGCATCGCTGGGAGCAAACGACACATCTGCGCCTTCGGGTTGCCTCGTTCTGACAAGGGCGTTGCGCGGAGATGACTTGTCGCGACAATGCGCGCCCCATGCCTGCCCCTGACAACGAGATCGTCCTGGAAGCCCGAGACCTCACGCGCGAGTTCGACGGAGTGACCGTGCTGGACAAGTTCAGCTTCCAGCTTCGCCAAGGCGAAGTGCTCGGTCTGCTCGGTGCCAACGGCGCAGGCAAGACGACGGCGATGAACATGCTGCTGGGCCTCACGTTGCCGACCTCAGGCCGCATCGAAGTCTTTGGCAAAGAGCTGCACGCGAATCGCATCGAGATCCTCAAGCGCACGAACTTCTCCAGCGCCTACACCGCACTGCCGGGCAATCTTTACGTCTGGCAGAATCTGGCCGTCTTCGCTCGCATCTACGGCGTGCCGAATGCGAAGCAGAAGATCGCTGAGCTGCTGGAATTGCTCGAAATCGCGGACCTTAGCAAGCGCGTGACCGGCCAGCTTTCCGCCGGTGAATCGACGCGAGTGAACCTGTGCAAGGCGATGCTCAATGATCCCGACTTGCTCCTGCTGGATGAACCGACGGCGAGCCTCGATCCCGACATCGCCGACAAGGTGCGCAAGTTTGTCCAGCGCATCCAGAAGGAGCGCAACATCGCGATCCTCTACACCTCGCACAACATGAAGGACATCGAGGAGGTGTGTGATCGCGTGATCTTCCTGCACAAGGGCAAGGTTGTCGCCGAAGGCACGCCCACCGAGATCGTTGAGCGCTCTGCACAGAGTTCGCTCGAAGACGTGTTCATCAAAATTGCCCGCAGTGGCGACATCGAAGAGTAACTCATGAATCTCCGCATCATCAGCGCCCTCGTCTTGCGCTACCTGTTTCTTTACACCCGCTCGCCGATGCGCCTCGTGGAGCTGGTCTTTTGGCCCGTGGTCGATCTCATGGTCTGGGGCAATCTCACGCTGTTCCTGCAGGAGAACACGAATCAAGAGTTCGGTCAGTTCCTCACCTTCCTGATCGGTGGGATGATTCTGTGGGATGTGTTGTTCCGCGCGCAGCAGGGCGTAGCGATCTCGTTCCTGGAAGATGTGTGGACGCGCAATCTGCTGAACGTGTTCGTCGCTCCGGTGCGCACGGTCGAGTATGTCGTTGCCACCTTCGTGGTCGGCTTTCTGCGCATCTGCGTGACGGTGCTGGTGCTGTGTGTGCTCGCGGCGGTGAGCTACAACTTCAATATCTTCCGGCTCGAGTGGAGCCTCATTCCGTTCTTTCTGAACCTGCTCGTCTTCGGCTGGTCGCTGGGCATGATTTCCACCGCGCTGATCCTTCGTTGGGGCCAGGCGGTCGA
>CAUJJC010000046.1 GCA_963204975.1 Verrucomicrobiota bacterium
ACAGCCTGCGCATGCAGGAGATTGATAATGAGATCAAGAAGCTCGCTGTCGAAGACCCCGGCGCACCCATCCGCGCCATGACCATGCAGGACCGCCCGCAGCCTGCGGATGTGAATGTTTTCATCCGCGGCAATTCGGCACGTCAGGGAGCACTCGCACCACGCGGATTCCTGACGATGTTTGGCGGGCGGAAGTTCACGAAAGGCAGCGGCAGGCTGGAGCTGGCACAGAGTATCGCCAGCAAGGGAAATCCGCTCACCGCCCGCGTGATGGTGAACCGCGTGTGGATGCTGCACTTTGGCAAACCTTTGGTGAGTCTGCCGAGCGACTTTGGCATGCAGACGCCGAGACCCGAGCAGGCGGAACTGCTCGATTACCTCGCCGCCACCTTCATGGAGGAAGGCTGGAGCCTGAAGAAGCTGCAACGCCGCATTTTGAACTCGCGCACGTATCAGCAGAACTGCGTGAGCACGCCGGACAAGGAGGTGATGAACGCGGACAACGCCTTGCTCTCGCGCTTCAACCGCCTGCGGCTCGATTACGAGCAAATGCGTGACTCCACTCTCGCCGTCTGCGGCTCGCTGAGTGTCACGAAGGCAGGTGGACGTGCCACGCCGCTCGCCGCGCCGGACGTGGACACCCGTCGCAGCCTCTACCTCTTCATCGACCGTGAAGTGCAGGCCAGCGTGCCCGCCATGTTCGACTTTGCGAATCCCGACATTCACAGCCCCCAGCGCTCTGTCACCACCGTGCCGCAGCAGGCCCTGTTCCTCATCAACTCGCCCTTCATCCAGACGCAGTCGAGCAAGCTTGCCGCCACGCTTCAAGCCAGCACCGGAGGCGTCGTGGATGCACGCACCATTCAGGCGCTCTATCAGCGTGTGCTGCTGCGCGTCCCAAAACCGGACGAGGCGGAGATGGCGCTGAGCTTCGTGAACAGCGCCCCGCCCATGCCGACTTCCACATCGCAGAGCCCACTTGCCCAACTCGCGCAGGTGCTTCTCATCGGCAATGAGTTCCAGTTTGCCGACTAACCTTTCACCGCCACTTCGCTCACTTATGTTGTCACCAACTTCCCTCACCCGCCGCGATATGCTCGGCCGCATCGGCATGGGCTTTGGTGCCATGGGGCTTGGTGATCTGCTCGCGGAGACATCGGGTATTTCACTCAACCCGCTCGCCGCTCGCCAGCCGCCGCTGCCTGCCAAGGCGAAGCGTGTGGTGCATCTGTTCATGAACGGCGGGCCATCACATGTGGACACCTTTGATCCGAAGCCTTCGCTCGATAAGTATGACGGCAAGCCAATTCCCTCGCAGTTGAAGACGGAGCGTCCGACAGGCGCAGGCCTGAAGTCGCCGTATGCGTTTCAGAAGCATGGCAAAAGCGGCATCGAGATCAGCGAGCTGTTCGCCAAGACCGCGCAGCATGCGGACGATCTCTGCATCATCCGCTCCATGCACACGGATCTGCCAAACCACGAGCCATCGCTTGGTTTGCTCAACTGCGGCGAGGCGAGGCTCAATCGTCCCAGCCTCGGCTCATGGATCACCTACGGGCTCGGTTCCATGAATCAAAACCTGCCCGGCTACATCGCCATGTGCCCCGGTGGTATGCCCATTCGCCGCACAAAGAACTGGCAGGCAGGCTTTCTCCCCAGCGCCTTTCAAGGAGCCTACGTCAACACCGACCACGAGAGCGTGGACAAGCTCGTCGAGTTCGTCCGCAACGGCTCGCTCGACAGCAAACGCCAGCGCGAGCAGCTCGACTTGTTGCTGGCCTTCAATCAGCGCCATCTCGCCGAACGGCAAAAAGACTCGCAGCTCGAAGCCCGCATTCAGAGCTTCGAACTCGCCTACCGCATGCAGATGGAGGCCAGCGATGCCTTTGACATCATGAAGGAACCGGAGGGCGTGCGTCAAATGTATGGCGTGAAGCCCGGCCCGGAGGGTTCTTTTGCCCGCCAGTGCCTCATCGCGCGTCGATTGCTGGAGCGCGGCGTGCGTTTCCTCCAACTCTGGACCGGCGATGGACAGCCCTGGGACAACCACGACGAGGTGCTCGATCACAAGCCGCTCGCCGCCAAGGTGGATCAGCCTATCGCCGCCCTGCTCACCGATTTGAAGCAACGCGGCCTCTTCGATGAAACACTCGTCATCTGGGGCGGTGAGTTTGGCCGCACCCCCGTCGTCGAACTGCCCACGCCCGGCCTCAACGCCGGCAAACAACGCGGTCGCGACCACAACCCCTACGGCTTCACCACCTGGCTCGCCGGAGGCGGTGTGAAGCGCGGTCACATCCACGGCGCCACCGATGAGTTCGGCTTCGCCGCCGCCGAAAAACCCGTCCACATCCGCGATCTCCACGCCACCATCCTCCACCTACTCGGCTTCGATCACCACAAGTTCACCTACCGCTACGCTGGCCTCGACTACCGCCTCACCGGCGTCGAGGAAGGGCCGAAAGTTGTCTCGGAGCTGCTGGCGTGAATCTCCACGCTGAGCTCTGCAATTGCGGTCTTGCGCCTTGTTTGGCTCC
Source organism: Verrucomicrobiota bacterium (assembly GCA_963204975.1). GTDB lineage: Bacteria > Verrucomicrobiota > Verrucomicrobiia > Verrucomicrobiales > Verrucomicrobiaceae > JAEUHN01. The sequence continues at coordinate 2,537 of CAUJJC010000046.1, forward strand.
GCGTCACGCACGATTGCTTTCTGCCATGCTGAAATGTTCCCTTTTCACCGCTCTGCTCCTCGCCCCGCTAGCTGTTTTGCACGCGCAAGAGCCTTCCTCATTGCCACCACGCGAGCGGCCGGAGTTGAAGTTCAGCTTCGATGCGCCCGCTGGCCCGCAGTTCACCGACGCGGAGAAGGAAGCCCAGCGTGAGCGTGGCAAAGAAGTGTTGCCCATGGTGCGGAAGGCTTTCGAGGCGGGCGCGGAGTCGGTGACGATTCCGCCGGGGGATTATCGCTTTGGCAAGGGAACGTGGGACAAGGACGGGGCGGTGTATGCGCTGGATTTTCGCGGCATGAAGCGCGAGGCGGCGAAGCC
>CAUJJC010000047.1 GCA_963204975.1 Verrucomicrobiota bacterium
ACCGACAGGGTTTCCGAAGTATTCGCGGCCGTGTTCCCGATGAGATTGAAGTTACCGCCACGCATCTGGAAGGTTCGAGTCGTTCCTCCAAGGCGATTGACGACGTTGGTTGTCGTGTTGTCTAAGGTCAGTGTCGCACCCACATCCACGAGGGCATTCACCGTGCTGCCGGTGCCGATCAGGCCTGCACCACTGAAGGTTAGTGTCCCTTCCAGTGCATTGATGATAGGAGAAACCGCCGCTGGGCTGGCCACCGAAACGACCATATCTCCCTTGCCAATCTTCGTAAAGTTTGGACCGCCTGCGCCCCCATTAGCGAAGGTGCCTCCGGACAAGTTGATGGTGCCACCCGCTCCTGCATTGAAGGTGGTCGTGTTAGCTGTTGCGATACCTCCTGTAATGTTCAGTGTCGAACCAGCAGCAGCACCGATGATCACAGCAAAGCCGCTACCCTGTGTGATCAAGCCTGAATAAGTTCCTCCAGTTCCAACAGCCTGAATGACTCCGCCGTTGTTAAAGCCGGACAGCCCATTGACATTCAATGTAATGGGTTGGGAGAAGGTGACTCCGTTGCCGAGCAGGAGTGCCGAACCAATCGCGTTATTGATCGTGATTGCGCTGGGTGTGCCGAGGGCATTGGCGTGATTCACTTCGATGGCACCTGCATTGATCGTGATCGCCGGAGTCCAGCCTGAGTTGTCTGCATTCACGACAAGAACGCCATTATCATTCTTCGCGAGATTGTTCGTAGCGACGGTTGGACTGAACGGAGAAGTTAGAGTGAGCGTATTCCCAGCAGTCACCTCAATCGCATTGTTGGCTTGATTGAGAATGAGGGTGCGTGCCGTGCTGAACGTTCCTGTGGCTCGCAGGCCAACGCCAGTGCTGCCATCCACATTCAGGGTAATGGTGTTGTTGACGTTGCCAAGCGCACCGTCGGAAGCCACCGAGAGAATACCGTTGAGGATGTCTATCGTCTTGCCCGCTCCACCAAAGGTATTGCCGGAGTTTCCAAGCACCAAAGCACCAGGGCCAGACTTGATGAAATCGAATCCACTCGTGTCAGAAACCACACCGCTGAGGATCAAGCCCTGCACCACATTGGAAGCCGTGGCCACGCCCACTGCAAAGTGAGACGCTGCGCTCAAGGTCGTAGTGCCGGTGAATTCGAGGCCGTAGCCGCTCTGATTGGACACGGACAAGATGCTGCCAGAGTTGGCCAAGTCCACCTTCTGGAGGATCTTGTTGCGAGCGTTGGGCGCACCACCCGAGCGGTTCACCGTCAGAGCAGTATCACCCACGATGCTCACATTGCCACCCAGGGAGAGACTCTCAACCGTGCTCAGGGTGTTGCCATCTGCGGTGAACAAGAGACCGCCAGTGGCGTTGATGGTGCCCGCATAATTACCAACCACGAGTGTGCCGAGGCCGGACTTGTTGATCACGTCACTGGAAAGCGAAGGGCTCGCATCACCGATGGTCACGGTCATTTGCGGCGCGGTCACTGTTGCACCCCAGATGGCCGGAAGAGTGGTGGTGCCGTTGAAGGTCATGTTGTTTGTTCCATTGAAAACCGTATCACCGAGGATGGTGACATTGTTCGTGATGGTGCGGGCTGCACCTCCAGCGAGCACTGATGTGTTCGCTCCGAGGGTCAAAGTGCCTATGCCGACTGGGCCGGTGACGACAGTGTCGTTGAGGAGCAGGGAGTTGGTATCCGAGGCGATGATCAGACCGCCGCTGGTGATGTTCACACCGCCCGTGAAGGTGCTGGCACCGCCGAGTTGCAGAACACCGGTGCCGGACTTGCTGATACCGCCATTCTGGATCACCGAGTTGATGATCAAACCCGCCTGCCACGGAGCAACATCCTGGCCGTTCACCGTCGTTGCCCCCACATTGATCGAGTAGGCTCCAGCACCATTGAGGTCCAGAGTTCCATTTGAAATCGTAGCCACAGCACCCGCATTCACCGTGGTGACAGAAATACCGCCGGTCAGAGTAAGAACGCCAGTCGGGTTCAAGGTTGGCGCAGCACCACCCATGTTATTAATCGTCAGGCCGGTAAGCGTGTTATTGCCTGCCAATGTCACCGTGGCAGGACCGCCCAGCGTAAGAGCCTGGGCAGGAATCACACCGCCCGCCGTCTGAATCAAGGAACCTTGGAGAACGGTAATGCCACCGCCACCATTGAGCGTTCCAGTAGCCCCCAGTGTGACGGTTCCTTGGTCGATGACGAGGCCACCTGTGAAGGTGTTCGTGCCATTCCATGTCATCACGCTCGCACCGGTGTCCCCCGAAGTCTTGATCACGCGGACGGCACCGCCATTGTCTGTGATCGCTGCGTTCATACTTACCAAACGATTGGTGCCAGTGTAATTCAGGTGGTGAATGTAGAGGTCGCCGCCGCCGGAAGGGCCGGTCACATTACCGTTCTGAACGGTGAAAGTCACATTGTCAGTCGCCTGACCAAAGACCAGCGCTCCGCCTTGAACCGTCAGCGTGTTGGTGCCGAGGTCGAGTGTGGTAGCGGCATTCTGCTGACCGAACGTGAGGGTTCCAACGGTGGTGTTTGCGGCGAGGTTGGTGGTGCCAACGGCTCCCAGTCGGATGTTGTCAGTCGCGCCAGCATTGTAGATCGAATTGGCCGAGTAACCCGCAAATCCGGTCTGATTCAAAGTGCCCACGCCATAGGTGGTATCATAGCTTGCCAACTCACGATCCACCACAGCCCAAGCACCAATGATGTTGTTGGTCAGCGTCGGAGCAGCAGTGATCATCACCCGTCCACGCGTGCCGATGAGGCCGAAATCACCTGCGTTATTAAACCGAAGTGTCGCCACCGAACCCACGCTCCTCGTCAATGAGGCGATGGTGAGAACACCGGAGCCAATGCCAATATCGGCATCGTTGGCGAAAATGTTGTTGTGGCCTTCTACCAGAGTGACAGCTCCGAGAGTTTCGGAAGAGTTAGCCTGTGCGCGACCCTGGAAGCTCAACGTGCCGCCCTTGAGGGTAATCGCCGTCGCGTCGTTCACGCGATTGGCGTTGTCACGAAGGTTGGTATTGGTCATTGCCAGGGTGCCAAAGTTGATGTCGATAGCAGAGGTGTTGAGGATGGTGCCGTCGTCAGCAAGGTTCAGGGTGCCGCCCGTGATGAAGGTCGGGCCACTGTAGCCGTGGGCACTCTGGAGGTTCAGTGAATTGGTGCCGGTCTTGTTCAGGTAGATCGTGCCGTTGATCTGACCATTGAAGTTGGAGTTGCTATTGGTCACCAGAGTGGCTTGCGCACCAGTGTTGGTCACTATGCCGCCACCGAGGTCGGTGTTTCCACCTCCATTCGCACTGAACAGGCTGCCGATGAATTGCACGCCATTCTTGAGGTCCACTGTTGCACCGTTGTTAATGCCAAGGCCATTGTTGAAGAGCAAGGTATTGGTCGCACCGCTTTGCAGGTTGAGCGTGCCGCCATTCACGATGGTGTTGCCGCTCACATACTGCTGCTGGTTGAGATTCAGCGTGCCATCGAGCGACTTGGTCAGGCCTGCGGTGCCTGCAAGGCCACTCGTCACATTAAGAGACAAACCAGAAGCGACATGAACCACCGCCTCAACCCCGGCAAAATCCACGATGGGAACCGACAGCGTAGCTGCGCTTCCGCTGCCATTGACGAGGATGCCACCGCTGGTCAGTGCCAAACGAGTCGGCAGGAGACCGCCCAGGCCGCCTACGTTGGGGCTGCCGCCTGTGGTATTGAGATTGAGGGCGTTGAGCGTTTGGTTGCCGGTCAGTGAATTGGCGGTCGCCGGAGTCGCCTTGTAAGTCTGCGTAGCAGTAGCACTGAGAATATTCGACGCGCCTGCGTATGCCGTGAAGGGCAAGATGCCATTCGCGGCGCTGTAGGTGGCGAACTCATTGCCGTTGGTCGTGACGCGAGCCAAGATACCCGTGGTAGCCGGAACCAGAGTGGGAGCCGTAGTGAAGGTCAGCTTGTTGTTGGTGCTGCCAAATGTTCCTATCATGTTCAGCGTAGCTCCCGCATTCTGAGTCAAGGAGGCAAAGGTCACGGTCTGGTTGCCGCCAGCGGCAAGATTGATCGTGTTGGCACCCTGGCTGATCTGAAGAGCACCGGTAGAGGTGTGCGTTGTGCCAGCAGCATTGGGTATAAAGTTCAGCGTGCCGCCGCCGATTTGAACAACGCGGTTGCTGAACCGGTTTGAGGTATTGGTCGTGCTATTGTCGAACGTGAGGGAGCCACTCTGCCAGACCTGCACCTGAGTATTCGCACCTGAAGAGCCAAAGGTGGCAGCCCCATTGAGCGTCATGTTGCCGCGATAGACGCGAACCTCCGTGTCTGGGATGGCGTTTGCCGCCGAGAGATTCATGGTGCCATTACCAACCTTGAAAAGGTAGGTGTTGGCACCTGGGCTGGCATTCAAGTTGTCAATCACGCCCGTGACATTGATCGCACCTGTTCCCTGAGTGTTGTAGTAACCAATAATGTTGCGGCTTGTTCCACCAGTTGGGTGGTTGAAATTCACCGTTCCGATATTCAAAGTGGCACCATTGTCTGCCCCGAAGCCGTAGCTGCGCGCCTGATTGTCAGTCCCGTGTGTCGCATTAACTGTCACTGTTCCAATGGTATTCGATCCACTGACGCTCTGGAAGGCACCACCAGTGTTGAGGCCAGTAAGAACACGCCCGTTTGCAAGGACGTCGATGGTAAGAGGATTGGTAATCGTCAATCCGCCGGAGAGCTGGAGGGCTGCGCTCGTTTCATTTACGATGATGGTGCCAGTGGTAAGTGTGTTGGCGGCTGTGGGCGATACGACACCTGCATTGATCGTGAGATTGCCGCTCCAGCCTGCATTGCTGGCACCGAGGACAAGGGTTCCGAGGTCTGCTTTCACGAGAGCAGTCGAAGCACCACCCGTAAGGCCGAAGGCGCTATTGAGAGTGAGCGTGTTACCCGACGTTACCTCAATGGACCGCGTGTTGCTAGAGGTGTTGAGATTGATGCTCCGGCTGGTGGCGAATGTGCCGGTCGCGCGGAAGGTCGAAGTGCCAGTCGTAGGATTCAGAAGCACGCTATTGCCAGCATTTCCCAGTTGGGCATCATCATTCACAGACACTACACCCTGACGGATATCAATATTTCCTGTGAACGTATTGTCCGCCGGAGTGCCATTGTTAAGGACCACCGTGCCTGCGCCCGTCTTGATGAATCCAGTGCCAGTGAGGTCACCTGTGAGGTAGAGGCCCTGAATCACATTCGATGCAGTCGCCGTGCCGACATTGATGGTGGGAGTCGCGGTGAAAGCGGTAGCGTCCGAGACCTGGAGACCATAGCCGTTGCTATTGGTCACCGTAAGACCCAAACCCGTGTTCGTGATGCTGGATGGGGCAAGGATCTTGTTAGCAGCCGTGCCGAATGGCAGTGAACCACCACGATTGACGGTGATGTTAGGGACGATGCCGGAGTCAAAGGTGACACTGCCCATGGAAATCGTCTGCACGGAACCGGTGCGATCACCGTCATGAATGAGTTGAATGGCGTTCGGATTGCCCAAGTCCGTGGCGTTGAAGTTACCGGAGTAATTCGTGGCGTTGAAAACCAGAGTTCCAAGTCCGGTCTTGGTGTAGCTGCTAGCTGCTGGTAGATTGCCGAGCAGTGCCACAGTTGTGCCAGGATTGGTCACTTCGATAGTAGGCGTGCCACCCGTGAGCCCCGCACCGGTCAAGTTACCGGTGAGTGTCAGAGTCCAAGCATTTGTGGAGGTGGCGTCGAAGGTAGGAGTCCCAGCGAAACTAATGTCATTACCGACACTAAAGCTACCATTCGTCAGCATTCGTGTGCCTGATGCCATCGCGACAGGACCGACACCCAAGGGGCCAGTCATCACTGCACCACCGCTATACGTGCTGCTCGCATTCACGATGATTCCCGTGGAGTTCACATTGAGACCGTTAAAGGCGCTCTGTCCGCTTAACATCAGGAGGCCGTTCCCAGTCTTATTGATGGCACCTGAGCCATAAAGTGCAGAGGCAATGTTTAACGTGGGTTGGTTGGTGGTGTAAATCTGGGAGCCGATCTGGATCGGAGCCACGCTGATGGTGTTGGTCCCGGCAGCGAGAGATACGATACCGCCAGTGATGGTTGCAGTTGAAGCAGCGTTGCTGCTGGTGGCGGTGATTGGGCTATTGCTTGTCAGCGACAACGTTCCTGTGCCGATGGTAACCGTGGGATTACCTTCACCACCGATATTGTTCAAGGTCAGGCTATTTACAGCTGAGGACGCCGTGGTGAAGGTCAGACCGGCACGCCCATTCAGTATGATGTCATTGCTGGCTGCGATATTCGTGGAGTTGACGGCTGTGACAGCCGAGCCAGTCCCAGTCACGCCGCCATTGATGGTGAGGCCCCCTGCTGGAATGACCACATCAGTAAGCGTAGTGGGAGCAATGGTGAGCGTGCCACGGTTCACCACAGTGCCGAGGCTATAGGTGTTGGGCGCGGTAAGGGCCAAAGTGCCGGCACCATCCTTGATCAACGTCAAGGCTCCATTGATGACCGAGTTAATCGTGAGGGTATTCTGGTTGTTGTAAGTGACAAGCTCGTTAGTGCCGCTGGTAATGACGCCTCGGATAGCAGTGGTGCCGATGCTGGCGGCATTATTGTTATCGCTGCGGAGGATACCGCCCAATTCCAGATGCAGAGTATCGCTGCCGCCAGTGAACAGCACGTCGGTGGTGAAGCCACCGCCAATGCGCAAGAGGCTAGTTGTGTTCGTGCCCGCAGGCAGCAGGACAGACGATGCCACAGTAGAGAAGATATTGGTAATGTTGCCAGCAGCGAACACTCCCGTCGTGGCCGGGGTATTCGCGGCAGCAATAACCTGTGCGGTATAGCCAGCATAGCCGCCCTGACCAACGACTCCGACGCCTTGATCTGCATTATAGGCTGCGTAGTCCGTCGTATTGGCGATGGCCCAAGCGCCGAGAATGCCGCTGCCCACCACTGCCGGGGTAGAGGCAAAGACGATGCGTGAGTTGTTCCCTTGCTGGCCGAGGTTGGTGCCAGTGAAGTTCACCGTGGCACCAGGACTGCGTGTGAGCGCACCAAGGAAGAGATCAACCGAGCCAAAAGTGCCGCCGCCAGATGTCGCGGTAATTGTGTTAGCCCCTTGAGCCAAGGTGATCGCACCGAGCGTTTCGGTGGCCAATGCTGCGACACGACCATTGTAGGTGATGTTGCCGCCGCGCAGTGTGATAGGTGCCGCATCGTTGAAGCGGTTATTGTTCTGCGTCTGGGTGCTGGCGTTGTTATCGAAGGTCAGCGTGGCGTAGTTCAGATCCAGACTGGTGGTATTGAGCAGCGTGCCATCATCGCGCAGGTTGAGTGAGCCTCCCTGGACACTGATGGTGCCGGTAACTGAATTGGCGCTGGAGAGAATCAGAGCGCTGCCACCAAGCTTGCCCAAGTTCATGGTTCCGGTGATCTGACCGCCGAAGGTGCCACCATCGCGCGTCACAAAGAGCGGGGTGCCAGTGGAGGTGGTCAGGGTCCCCGCAGTGCCTGGCAGTCCCGAGCCGAAACCGCTCAAAGCGCCGACATACTGGATATTGCCCTTGAGGTCCACCGTGCCTCCGGCATCAAGGTTGAGACCTCCAGGAGTTCCGGTGCCGTTGGCAAACAAAGTATTGAGACCACCATTGAGCTGCAAGGTGCCGTTGGAAACGTTGGTGGTGGTATTGTGGAATGAGACGGTGTTGAGGTTCATCTGGCCAGCACCCGTTTTGTGGATGGTATTGGTGAAGGAGGCGTTCACATCGAGTGTGGTGCCGGAATCGACCTGAATGAAACCCTGAGCGGACTGGATGATCTGGCCAAAGGTAAGGGTATTGTTGCCCCCCGTGTTGAGGATGTTCGCGGAGGTCAAGGTGAGGTAACGCCCTGCTGAGCCAACGGTGAGGCCCGATCCGTCGATCTTGATAGCGTTCAGAGTGCGGTTGGCAGTCAATCCTGCCGTCGCCGTTACTTCCATGGTGTCCGTGTTAGCCGCGGAATTAAGGTTGTTGCTGGTATTGTAGCCGGTGAAGGGCACAAGACCGTTGGTGTTGTCGTAACCCACGAAGTCTCCCGCCATCATGGCACGAGGAACGATGCCTGTGGTTGCTGGAGTGATGCCGAGGCCGGTGCTGGTGGTGAAAATGATCTTGTTGCTGGTGCCTAGACCGGTAACGCTAGAGAGATCCAGGTGAGCAGAACTACCTGTGAAGGTGACGCCCGAGAAGGTCAGCGAGTTGGTGCCGACACCCGACATAATGATGGCTGTCGGACCTGTAGTGGTCAAAGCACCCGTGATCTCCGTCGTGTTGTTGCCAATGATTTCCAAGACGCCGCCAGCCATGCTCATGGTTCCCGTATTGAGAAGGCGGTTGTCGTTATTCGTGACGCTATTATCCAACCGGAGGGTGCCTTGGCCGTTAAGAACCACATTACCCGCCCAACTACCATTAGCCCCGCTCAACACCGTGGTGCCTCGATTCAGCGTGAGGTTACCCGTCGCGGTGTTGGCACCAGAGAGATTGAGAGTGCCATTGCCCGAGTAGGTGAGGCTACCTGCGCCAGTGCCACCATTTTGAACGACTCCGTTCACATTCGTCGTCCCAGAGCCGAGCATGACAAGTATGCGCCCCGTATTGTCATTCGAGAGGCTGACATTGCCGGTCAGAGTCAGGTTGGCACCACCGGAGAGGCTGTTTACGAGGAGACGGTTGCCCCCGTTGTTGGTAAGGAGACCGGTCAACTCGATGCTGTTCGTCCCAGTGACGGTGGCAGGGTCACCTGTGAGAAACACGGTATTACCCAGTGAATTGGCTCCAGTAAGATTACCCGCGTCCGAACGAAGCACACCGCCACCGAAGTTGAACTGGCTGGTGCCAGTGCCGATCTGGGCAACACCAAGCGTCTTGTTGAGGATCATTGTGCCCTGACTCAGGCTGGTGATGCCAGTATAAGTATTGGCAGAACCACCATCGAAACGGAAAAACGCATCTGGATGGAGGGCGATGCTCCAAGCGGTCTTGCCGCCAGCAGCCGCATTCTCACCAATGACGCCGTTCCAGATCGTGGAGCCGTAGCCACGGATGCTTATCGTTTGCGTCGCCGCAGTGCCTCCTGCCTCGTTGTTGACGAAGTTGCCATTGACAGTGAGGAGCGCACCATTCTCCAAGTTATTGCTGATCGTCCACTGGTTGTTGCCGGCAGTCTTGGTCATCCCGCCGATGGTGATCGAGTTCTGACCTGAAATGACTGAGGTGGAGTTGTTACCCTGGATAATGGCGGACGTCGTTAATGGGCCACCGTAGGCGAAGATAGCGCTGTTTGTGACCGTGATGGCGGTCGCAGCTCCGATACCGTTTGCAGTGAGACCCAAGTTGCCGCCACCCACCGAGAGGCCTCCTGTGAAAGTATTGGCTGATGGAGGATTCAGAATCCAGGTGCCACCGTCATTCTTCGCGACAGCCAGCTTATTCGGGAAAGTAGCGTTCGTGCTATCAGTAAGCACCAAATTTATCTGATTGTTGTCCACGTTGGATCCGCGCAGGTCCAGGCTAAGAATGCGCGCAACGGTGTCCCCCCTCGTATCATGCACGAAGGTGCCACTGTCCCAAATGAGTGGCCCGGAGCCAGACGAATCGATACGCGTGATACGGTTGCCCGTGAAGTTCCCTGACTGAGTGAGGGTGAGGGCACGGCTGGCGGTTTCACCAGCACCCACATAAATGAGGGGACTCAAGTCCCCGTTTCCTGGGTTTCTGAGAATCAACGCTCCGCTTGCACCAAGCGAACTGGAGGCCCCCGTGCCAATCGATGTGACCACGAGAGTGCCTGAATCTACACGGGTGCTGCCCGTGTAGGTGTTGGCGTTGCCCAGAATGAGCACACCGCCGCCATTCTTGATGAGTGCATTGCCTCCGGTGCCGGGGCCGCTGATGACGCCGGAAAGGATGCCAGCGGTAACCATGGTGCCAGTGTTACCGTTGTTGTTCACCGTGATCGTGCGGGTGGCCGCACCAATGGCGATATCGTTGGTGATTTCCGTCTCACCGAGGGCGGTGCTTGAACCGAGGATGAGGGAGGTGGGTGCAAAATTCGTGCTGCCCCATGTCAGCGCCCCGCCTCCAAGGGTGACAACGAGTCGATCAGTCGTAGCAGCGGCGAAACCAGAGGCACCACCAGGGATTTGGACCGTCGTGCCAGTTCCTGCCACGGGCGCGCCAAGGGTGCGAGTGAAGGTGCCAGAGGTTTCCAGCACGCCACCATTGATGACGAGAGGGCTGGAAGCGGAGAGGCCCTGCACTGAGGCTGCCGAACTGGCTACGCGCAGAGCACCTGCTGAAATAGTGGTTGTGCCACCATAAGTATTCGAGGTGACGGGATTGAGTATCCAGAGGCCGGCGTCGGCTTTGGTTAGCGACAGATAGTCTGTGGCTGCGCTTGGATTGTCGCGCAGGCGAATGCGCATTTCATTGTCACCTAGAGAGTTACCACCCAAAGTGAGAGTGCGGATGCCAGCCCCACTGAAGGTGAGGTCCGCCGTGTTGCTGAAAATGATGGACGCGTTATTTTGGGCTCCTGTTGCCAGCGTGCCATTGCCATACTGACCGGAGGACTGGATGATGCCGTTGGCTGCCAAGGTGAACTCACGGTTGGTGGAGAATGAAGGGGACTGGGTGGCCGAGAAGATGGTGGCATTGGCTCCAGTGTATAGGAGGGTGCCGCCATTGAATATGAGATTGGCTGCTGTCGCACCTGTGCCAAGGGGGCTGGCCACACCTGCATTCATGGTGGTCGTTCCAGCAGGAAGAGTAAAGGCGACCGTGCCCGCACTGATCGTAAGAGTGTCGTAATCAGAAGTGTTGTTGGTCAACGAAAGCGTCCCAGAGCCATTTTTGACCAGGTGGAGGTTCGCCCCCGTGATCGGGCCGGTGAAGTAGCCGCCAGTGTTGTTGTTCCCCACACGGAGGGTGGCGAGCGCGCCGGAGTTCATGATGGTTCCGGAGCCATTCAAGGCGTTCACCGAATTTGTGCCGGAGGCCACGGTGCCAACGCTAATCCCATTGAGGTCGAAGGTTGCCCCCTGGCGGACGTTGAGACTGATGTTGGTCGCGCCGAGCAAGCCGCCAGTCGCCATCTGTAGAATGCCTTCGTTGACGTTCACGGTGCCGGAATAGGTATTGGCTCCACCGAGGATGAGGGTGCCCGCGCCGCTCTTGGTGAGACCGGCGGTGCTGACAGTCATCGGGGTATTGATGGTCAGTGTGTTGGCCCCATCTACACGGACAGCAAAATCATTGCCCGCTGCCGAGGCAGCGATAGCCGTGCCGCCAGAAATCGTGCTGCTGCCACCCGTGAGGAGAATACCTGCACCCAAGGTGCCCGTGCCAACAGTGAGGGTCTGGGCAGCATCGAGGGTCAAATCATTGGCACCACTGATCTTGAGGGAGTTGATGGCAGCGCTGGTCTGGGCGGTGATGGCCCCTACGACTTGGTTGTGGCTGCCGACGGTCAAAGTCGCGGCCCCGGCGGCGGCATCGACGAATCCCGCGTCCGTGCCATAGACCGGAGCACGCAGCGTGGTGCCCGCGCCGGAGTAGGCAAAGTCGGCGCTGTTGAAATAAGTGCCTGCATTGATGAAGCCCGCAGTTCCACCGATGTTGATCGTTCCAGTGTTGGAAACATTGATAGTTGCACCTGCTGTGCGCACGCCGAGCGAGGCGAAGGTGAGCGTGCCTGAGGCAGCGGTGAGCGTGCCATGACCGGTGGTGGCTGTCAGAGCACCAACTGTTTCTGTATTGGCTCCGCCCGTGTAAACCAAGGTGCCACCAGCGGACTGAGAGAAGGCTTCCACATTAAAAATGACGGCACCAGCGTCAGGCAGGAGGTCAATCGCTGCGCCATCTGTCAGTTTCAGGGTGCCGTTGGAAACAGTGGTGGAACCGGTAAAGGTGTTATTCGCCGTGGGAGCGAGGACCCAAGTGCCAGTGCCTATTTTTTGCAGGCTGGTCACTGATGCAGGCGTTGTATTGATCGGAATCACGGCAGCGATCGTGTTGTCATCTGTGCTAGTGCCGCCCAGGATGAGAGTGTGAGCACCATTCACGGTATTGAGGAAAGTGCCGTTGTAAGTGAGCGCCCCGGTGCCACTGGCGTTGATGTAAATGGGTGCTGTGGTGGTATTGAAAAGAATGTTCTTGCTCAAGGTGGCAGCAGCACCCGTGTAGGTCAGAGTGCCCGGCGTCGTGGTGGCATTACCGATATTGATTTGTGAGGTGGTTGCGAAACCACCCACATTGCTGAAGGCCAGAGTGCCCTGGCTGATACCCGTCGCTCCAGTGTAAGTGCTGGCGGTGCCACCGAAGGTAAAGGTGCCCTGGCCCGACTTGGTCAGGTTATGCGCCGCGCCCGTAGCGATGACACTGCCGGTGATGATGGTTTCGGCATTTCCCTGGACGGTCAGCGTGCCCGCCTCAGGTGTCCGGTTGGTGTTCCAGACATTGCCATTGTATGTCAAAGTGCCATTGGTGGTGTTGTTTATGGTCCAATTGCGGTGATCCCCGGCACTGGGGAGAGCGCTGGCGAAGGAGATGTTATAGCCGTTGCGACCATTGTAGGTAAAGGTGGTGGTATTCACCCCTGCATCACGGATAAGCGCGCCAAAGGTCACGGTTTGGTTTTGGAGGGAAGCACTGCCGAGACTCAATCCACCCGAGAGGTCATGATCAACGAAAATCGTGCCAGTGACGTTATTGCGCAGGCGCACGGTGCGGTTGGCGAAGCTGGTGGGCGAGTCGGTGCGGACTTCCAGCATACCGTTGTTCAGGTCCACCTGACCAGTGCCGGTATTCATGCCCAATGCACTACTCACCGCGACACGAACCGTGCCAGAATCAATGCGAGTGGGCTGAAGATAAGAGTTATTGGCATTTTGCAGCCAGAGTGTGGTGCTCACCAGATTGCCAGTCTTGATGAAGCGATCACCAGCCGCGTCCACACCGCTGACCAAGCCCGAGATGTTCCAGTTACCGTTGCCATAGAAAATATTAGCTGCCCCTGACCCCAAGAAGACATCACCTGAAATGGTGGTAGTGCCATGGGAGGCCCATGCACGACTTTCTCCAGCCGCAGAGCTGATCGTCAAATTGCCCGCCAATGTATTGTAGCCGACACTTACCAGGGCACCTGTGACATTGGCAGCACCCGGCCCGCGTCCCGTGATCGACACCTCACGATTCAACGTAACGCCGGACGATCCCGCGCCATTGGTTGTTCCCTGAAGAACAAGTGCACCCCCTGAGAAACCAGGATTACCCGTCTGGGCCACACCTGTGACGGAGATCGCCGTGGTGCCGGTGCCAAGCTGGCCAGCATTGGTGACGACGAGACTGCCACCCTTGATGGCAATGTCGCCACTGAAGGAGTTGGAGTTATTGGACAAAACGAGTGTCCCATTACCGGTCTTCGTGAAGCCAGAGGTTCCCGCCAGAAGCGAAGAAACAGTCGCGCGGTTCGTGCCAAAGCCGTTGTTGTTGACCGCGATGATGGGAGACTGGACTCCCGTAGGAGCAGCCAGCGTCAAGGTATCACTTGCAATGGTGTAACCCGATGAATTGAAAATCAGCCCCCCGGCGGTGATCGGTGCTCCCAAGGTAACGGTCCCCACCGTTCCGCCAAAGAGTGCAATGTTGTTATTTGAGTTTGCCCATGCTCCACCACCATTCCAATTCAGAGTAGTGCCAACGTCCCAGGTATTGGTGCCGCCATCCCAAACAAGCGTTGCGCCGCGCACCTGCGCTGACCACAAGCTAAAACTGGCGATCAACACACCCGTAACTGGCACTCGGAGATACTGGCGCATCCAGGCAAGGGCGGGACTTTGCTTCCGCAGGTGAGAGGGGGCAGGATTGGTCTGATTCATGAGTTTGAGGACTGATTTGCGAAGCGGGGAGATTCGCAGAGTTAACGGGAGATCAACGATGAGAAGGGGAACTGGGCGGGCATTCGCAAAGCAACCAAATCAATGGCAAACGGCTCCACACGGGAAACCCGTGCGTGTTTTGAACCGCTAAACTGTTGGTTTGGATCGACAATGGAATGATTTTGGGACGAATTTATCATTGTAAACACATTCGCATGACTTCATTCAATCTTTTTCTGGATCGAGCGGCCATAAATTCCACCCTGAAAGCACCCCGTGAATTCTCGAATTTGAGACGATTGGCAAAAGTGCACACTCGGTTTGAGGTCGTTTGCACAACCCTATTCGACAAGGAAGCTCGCCAGCCTGTGAACACGAACCCTCGTTCTACCACTGCACGCCCGAGTGCCGCCTGGGCAGCCTATCGCCCACTTGCGCCACGATGACACCATCAGGCTTCCATCATCTTGACGCCTAACCGACGCATCAATTGACGCTCGGGCATCTGCCCTTTTTTATCGAAGGCATCATCAAGATTGCGCAGAAATCGGAGCAGGATGGACTCGGTGGACGCTTTTTGATGGACCAGTTCTTCCATCGCGGGGTTGGCCGCCGGATGATGGCGTGCCACATCAGCGGCAAGCATGAATCGCCCCCGATTGAAGCAATCAACCAGCCAGACATCGCCATCGTGGTTCACACGCGCCAGGAAATGGCCGGGAAAGTTGCACCCTTCGACCATGATGCCCAGCCTCGCCCCCAAGAGGCGATAAACCATGCATAGGCTGATGGGATTCCCCAGGCCCATGTCCAATACCCAGAGGAGGTTGCTGTTGTGCGGCGAGTAATAGTCCTTCGAATTCCCACGGAGTCGGGCACCTTCGTTCCGTCCGGTGAATAGCCAGTCCGCCAACTCACGAGCACTGATTTCAGATGAACTGATCGCCTCACGAGCCATCCCGGCCATCACGTCCAGCCGGGAGGTCAATTCCTTGGGTCGGCTTTTCCAGCCGCTCAGGAAGGCCGAAAGCTGGGCCAGTGCCCATTCGATCTGCTGTTCGGCTGTTGGTTGATCGCGCCACAGCATCCAGTGGTCTTCGAGGTCCTCACGCCGAGAGGGGGCGAGGAGTTCGCCGAGAATACGATCCTCTTCGGGTGTGAGCGGACGATCCAGGAGTGTGAGACGGTCTGGCAAATCCTTCTTCATCCCCTCGATCTGGCGCTTCACCGCCTCTCGAACGACCTCGGACTCGTCATCAAGCAGTCTGATCAGGTGGGTGAGTTGCGCATCGGCCATAAAGTGATCGCGTTATGCCTTCGTTGCGCGTTTCTGCCAAGACAAAAATGGAGATTCCTAGCGCGACGGTGTTGCTGCCGAAACCGGCTTCGGGGAAGGTCTCCACCGCAGCCCTCCACGCTGTATCACGCCGAGAGGCAGGCTGATCTTCAGGAACGCGTTGAGCACATCGGCTTCCAGCACCTCAATGGTCCGCTCTCGGAGCAGATGCTTCTCTGCGGCGACGACTTCAGGTGCTCCTGCTTCGATGGCTCGAAGGTAGGCTTTCACTCCGGCACCATCGCCACGGCCATCCAGGTGGTAGAAGTAATAGACCAGCATGGTGGCGGACGAGTAATTCATGTTCGCCACCTTCGGAATGCTCGAAACGGCCTCGTTCCAGGTCTGGGGCGACATGCCCATCAGCTCAGGAATGGAGCGAATATCGGGAGGATTCCCCCACGGCTGCCGACGCTTGAGATACAGCCGAAGGCGGTTCTCCATCTGATTGAGCACGAACTTCCCATGAACATAGTCCGCCATGGCCACATAGTCCGCCGCGCCTTCTGAGAACCACATCGGCAAATGTTCCAGCCAGGGATTCATCATCTGATGGGTGATCTCGTGAACAAGCACTTCCGTGGACTCCGAGCGGTCCACCTGCATTCGGTCGTTCACCATCTTGATACCCAGGCTGCTGATCGGTGCGAGCAGGGCGGCGTGGGTGCGACTGTAGGCACCCGCCGAGCCGGGCATGCCGCCCTCGGCGAAGTAATTGAAGTCCGAAGAGAACAATCGAGCCACGAATCGCTCCCGTCCCTCTTCTGGCGAAGGCCGGTAGTCGAAAGGCAGGAGACAGTTCACGAGGAAGGTCGCCTCAAAGATTCGCGAGAAGGTCCTGACCGCATCCGCACCGACCAGCACATCGGATTGGAACTCGTAGTGCGGCGTCCGGTAGATGAACTTCTTCGCCGCAGGGTCCTCCACCACCACCGTCACCTCTGGGGTGCCCATGATCGCCACCGAGGGTGGCATCGTGGATTTGGCGGGCGGCCCGATCGACTTGAGAACCAGCTTCTGGCTTTCATCGACAGGCATCGGCGCTTCGGTTTCCACCGGCTTGACCACTGGCGGCGGCAAGGCGCGAGGCTTGGTTACGGCTAATCCCGCTTGTGTTTCGGATGATGGAAAGGCCTGCCGGAAGCTGGTTTGGATACCAGTTCCCACACTCCTGATCTCGTCGCGATAGAGCCAAGTCAGCGCGAAACCCGTCACCAGGACCAGCCACCGCCCCCACCGTTTCGGCTTCTGCGGAGGCGGACCCAGATCAATCACCTGGGGCACAGATGATGACGGGCGGCGATAGGCAGAGCGTGGCAACTCGGACGACATGGGAGGGAATTATGGAAATTAGCCAGACAATCGCCCTCACCGCAAGGCGAGGAAATCCGAAGCCGCTCTCGTCGGACTATCTGCCACTGCCATGGGTGTAAAGCTCACCTCTTGTTCATTCGCATGCCCTTGGGCTTGGAGTCGTGTTTGAAACCAAGATCACTTCGTCATTTCTCGCGTCAGTCGTGGTGACCTCCTGATCGAACACGGAGTCAGGCCACGTTTTGCACTCCCCTGCCCCATGCATCCCCTCCTCCAGCACACGCGTCGCGAGTTCCTCACCACCACAGCCAATGGTCTCGGCATGATGGCTCTCGGCTCCATGCTCACCGAGGACGGCGTGCTTCAGGCTGCTCCCCCCATCGCCGCCGATCCACTCCTGCCGAAGGCTCCGCACTTCCCGGCCAAGGCGAAGAATTGCATCTTCATCTTCATGGAGGGCGCACCCAGCCAGATGGATCTGTTCGATCCGAAGCCGAAGCTCAACGAACTCAACGGCCAATCGCTCCCCGAGAGCATGACCAAGAACGTCCGCTTCGCCTTCATCAAGAAGGAGACCGCCAAGCTCATGGGCAGCCCGCGCACGTTCGCGAAGCACGGCCAGAGCGGCCTGGAGTTCAGCGACCTCCTGCCCCACATGGCCAAGACGGCGGACGACTGGCTGATGGTGCGCTCCCTGCACACCGAGCAGTTCAATCACCATCCCGGCCAGCTCGTGCTGCACTGTGGTCGCGCGCAATTCGGCCTGCCGACGATGGGCTCGTGGCTGAACTACGGCCTGGGCTCCGAGTCGCGCAACCTGCCCGGCTACGTCGTCTCACCGCCGGTCGAGGCACCAGCGGCGGCGCGTCCCTGTGGCAGAGCGGCTTCCTGCCCAGCGTGTATGCGGGCGTCTTGTTTCGGAACAAAGGCGAGCCCGTGCTGAACTTGCAGAACCCCGCCGGACTCCCGCCCGAGCTGCAACGCAAGGGCCTCGACACCCTCCTCGAACTCAACCAGCAACGCTACGATCAGTTCAAGGACCCGGAGATCGCCAGCCGCATTGCCGCTTACGAACTGGCGTTCCGCATGCAGACCGCAGCACCCGAACTCATCGACCTGAGCAAGGAGGACCCTCGCACGCTGGAGGAGTATGGCGTCAATCGCAAAGACCTCGACGTGAAGGCCACGCGCGGCGGCGGACCGGGCCAATACAAGTCCTTCGCTGCGAACTGCCTGCTCGCCCGCCGACTCGTCGAGCGCGGCGTCCGGTTCGTCAGCATCATGCACGCGAGTTGGGACCATCATTCCAACCTGAACAACGAACTCGCCTATAACGCCGGCATGGCGGACCAGCCCATCGCGGCCCTGGTCAAAGACTTGAAACAACGTGGCCTGCTCGACTCCACGATGGTCGTGTGGGGCAGCGAGTTTGGCCGCACGCCGCTGGGTGAGAATCGCGGCGGCAATCCCAATGCCACCGGGCGCGACCACCACCCTTTCGCCTTCACCATGCTGATGGCCGGCGGCGGCATCAAAGCCGGGCACACCTATGGCGAGACCGACGAGATCGGCTGGTCCATCGTGAAGGACCCGGTCCACATCAATGATTTCCACGCCACGATGCTGAACCAATTCGGCTTCGATCACCTCAAGCTGACGCACCGATTCCAGGGCCGCGACTTCCGCCTCACAGATGTGGCGGGCAAGGTGATCAAGGACTGGATCGCCTAGCGCAGGCTACTGCGACACCGACTTGCGAGCGCCTGCTGCACCCTGGCCGCCCTGGATCTTCTGATACTCATTGTATCGCAGCCATTCCTCCTGGGACATGCTCTGCATCGACTTGCGACTCCGATAGGTCACGCCCCAGACAAACAAGCCAACGTCCAGCACCAGGATCGCCATCGCCACGACAATGCCGTAGCGCTTCAGGCTTTCGTCGATGACCTTGTTGCGGTTCACCGAGAAGTCCGCACTGCTCGAGAACATCGACTGAAAAAGGCGACGCCAGCCCCGAGGCTCGCGTGCCACGCTGAAGGCGAAGAAGAACATCGCCGTCAGGACAATGCACGCGATCTCATACTTCAGAGGCATGATCGCATCTGCGAGGAGGAAGTGCATGTCCGGCAGGGCAGAAGTCATGGGTGGGAGGAAGTGACTGAAACGATAGTCTAGGAAGCAATGCGCCCCCACGCAACATTTCTAACCGTCACGCGAGAAGATATTGGTCGTCCGCCGGGCTGCTGCCAAGTGTCAGCTTCGCCACATCATTCGCCGCTAGGTGATTCAGGCAGTGGAACACATCCTCCGCATCCGCACCGAGCGTCGCCGCAATCGCCGCCGCCGTCTGGCCGCTCGCGCTCAGCGCTCCGCGCACCTGACCGAGCAACTTCAAGAAGTCGCCCGCCGCCTTCTTGCCTGCTTCCACGCCTGGCTGGTGGTAGGCGTTCACATTGACGTGGCTGGCGTAGAAGGACACCGCGCGCTCAAACAACCCAACGAGCATCCCAAGATGGAACGCATCGACCTCGCTGATGTGCAGCGTGATCGACTCACGACCACTCTCGGCCAAAGCCTTCCGCGTGCCACGCAGGAAGCCCTGCAAGTAATCGCCGCTGGTGAAGCCGGGATCGACTTCCATGCTCGCACCGGAGCGCGACTTGCCCACCTCGATGAAGGTCGCGAAGAAATTGTTCACGCCATCGCGAAGCTGCTGCACGTAGGCGTGCTGGTCGGTCGAGCCCTTGTTGCCATAGACCGCGATGCCCTGATTGACGACCTTGCCGTCCAGGTCGTGCTCCTTGCCCAGCGACTCCATCACAAGCTGCTGAAGATACTTCGAGAACAGCACCAGCCGGTCCTTGTAAGGCAGCACCACCATGTCCTTCGCTCCCCTGCCCTTCCCCGCGCTGAACCACATCAGCGCCAGCAGCATCGCTGCGTTTTGCTCGGCTGGCAGGCTGCGCGTCTTCTCGTCCATCGCCGCCGCGCCAGCCAGGAAGCCGCGCACGTCCACACCTTGCAGTGCTGCCGCGATGGTGCCCACGGCGCTCATCACGCTCGTGCGTCCACCGACCCAGTCCCACATCGGGAAACGCGTCATCCATCCTTGGGCGACCGCGTGCTTGTCCAACTCGCTGCCCAGGCCCGTCACGGCCACCGCGTGCTTCGCAAAATCCAGCCCCTGCGCCTTGTAGGCAGCCTCGGCTTCCAACATGCCGTTGCGCGTTTCCTTCGTGCCACCGGACTTCGAGATCACCAGCGTCACCGTCGTGGCCAGCTCCGCACCGATGCGCGCGACCACTCGGTCCATGCCGTCCGGGTCCGTGTTGTCGAAGAAGTCGATCGCCAGCAGCGGTCTCGCAGGAGCCAAGGCATCGGACACGAGCTGTGGTCCCAGCGCCGAGCCACCGATGCCCACCACCAGCACGCGTGTGAACTTCTTCCCGTTCGCCGCCACGATCTTGCCCGCGTGAACGTCCGCCGCGAATTGCAGCGTCGCCTCCAGCGTCTCGTTAATCTCCGCCTTCATCTCCGGCGTCGGTGCGAGGTCCGCATTGCGCAGCCAGTAGTGGCCCACCATGCGCTTCTCATCCGGGTTCGCGATGCCGCCCGCTTCGAGTTCCGTCATGTCCTTCAGCGCCCGTGCGATGCCCGCCGCCTGCTGCTGGAACAACTCATCCGCAAAGGCCATGCGACTGATGTCGATGGAAAAGCCGAGATCGGAGTAACGAACGAAGTGCTTCTGAAAGCGCGACCAGGACGATGAAGAGGTGCTCATGGAGGAGCGCCATAAAGCGCTAGAGCCATGCCACCGCAACGGGTTTTCCGTCACTCTCCTGCCAATCAAACGCGAGCCTCCTTGAGGTGCGTCTGCCGCAAGGGCTCAAGGCGGCGGAAACACGGACAGTCCCAGCGCCAGAGCAGTTGCACGCAGTCGCTTGTCCGTTGCCACCACTTCCGTCTTATGGCTTGAAGCCGCTGAGAAGCAAGCGGCGTTCAATCGCCAGCGCTCGGCGTCTGCCAAAACACGTTATGGGAGCCACTGGAGCATTCGTCTCCACACCTCTCCGGCCTCATAGAGACCGGCTTCAACCCAAGTCGCTCGGCGTGTTGAAGCCGAGGGTCTATGACCCCGGAGAGGTGCGCTATCGCTCAGCCCATCAGCCTCTTCTTCGAGTTCTCGGATCTGCCCTTATGGCAATGCACGTTCCTGCAGTGTGTGGTGCACGAGAGTCTAGCACGGCATCAACGGCTGATCTGAATATCTGAGCGCAGCTTCTTGAGCGCGGCGATGCCGGCTTCGGTGACTTTCGGGCATGGCTTGAGGCCAAGACGTTTGAGTTTTTTCATGGCAGCGAGCTTGAGGAGGCCTGCATCGGTGACATCGACGTTGCCTAACGTCCGATCCACAAGGCTCGCCACGGTCATCAGGTGATCGATCTCAGCATCGCTGAAAGGATTGCGGTCGATGAACAACTTCTCGAGGCTCGTCACGGAAGCGAGTCCGACCCAGGCAGAGGTGTCTTTGATGGCCAGTGGGCTGAAGCTTTTGAGGAACTTGAAATGGGCAAGGGCTTGGAAGTCTTCTTGAGTCAGAGATTCGGATTGAGCAAACCGGACCGATGTCACGGTGGGGTAGGCAGGCCCGACGATGGAGGCGGTGTCTCGCGGCAGCTTCCCGGCGAGTTTATTGAAATCAAAGTGCTCGATCTTGAGCTTCTGGGCCGCCACGCCTTCCGCAGTGCAGCCAGAGTTGCAGAGGGACAGATTGCGAAGGTCTCGCAGCTTGGCGATGTGGGTGAGACCGGCATCTGTGAACTTCTGGCAGCCTTCCAGTGTCAGGGAGTTAATCTTTTGGCAGAGTGCAATGGCTTCCGCACCCTTATCGTCGAAGCCGGTGGAGATGAATTCCATTCGAGTGATGGTTTTGCTCTGGGCGAATTTGCCCAAGGTAGCGCCCGTGAACGTGCCCACGTCTGTCACGCCGAAGTGCCAGAGGGCTTTCAATTCGACGAGGTGATCGATAATCGCGTCGGTAATCTTGGTTCCTCGTGAGAAGGTCGCTCGCTCCAGCAAAGGCCAGGTAGCCACGAACGCGAGGTCACTATCCGTCAGCGGGAGCTGTCCCGTAATGAAGGTATGCACACTCTGGAGTCCGGCGAGATTGCTAAGGCCTTCAGCATTGATCGCCTCCTTCGTGTCGCGCCCGTCGAGACCGACGGAGGTGATCACGAACTTGCCTTTGGGCAGGTCCTCGGGCTTGGAGGGGTTGGACTTTTTCCCGCGCTCTTCGATCTCAAAATGTCCGCCAACTTTGATGAGCCACTCCGCCGCCTTGCGGTCGTCGCCTTTGACTTTGGGTGCCTGCGTTGCTCCTGGAGCAGTCGGCGACGAGGGGGCCACCGGAGCATTCGCTGTCGCCACGGCTTGCGGAGTTGGCGCACCCGCCGCCAGTCCCTCCCGATACGTCATGACCTCCTTCGCCTCCTCGATGCGGTCCACCTTGGTGAGGTTGGCTTCCAGGGCTTTGAGCTTGGCGGTGTAGGCGGGGAGCAGAGCGGTGTGGTTGGCGGTGCGCTGGGCCTCTAGCTTGGCGAGCTGGTCGCGGTAGATGGTGCGGAGCTTCTTGAGCCCTTCCGGGGTTTTCTCGTCGTCATCGGGGATGGGCAGTTTGTCCGTCAGTCGCTTCTGGTCCTCCTGCATGGCGAGCACTTCCTCCAGCTTGCCCGCCTGCTTGGCGGCGGTGATCGCATTGCCCAGCGCGGAGATGAACTTGGTATTCAAATCGAAAACCGCCGCCGCATGGGGCGCGAGCACCGCTTTGTCATACTGCTCCTGGAGGAGGGTCAGCTCCGGCGGAGGCGCGGCGTGGGAAAGGACGAACGATGAAAGCTGAAGGATGAGAATCGGGAGCAGAAGACGGGTGGTCATGGCGGGGAAAGAGGCGCGAGCATAGTGGGGCCGTGATCGACACGGCTACAAGACTAAAGATTGGTGAAAAACGCGCCGATTTCAGCTCACCACGACACTCACCGGCTCGCTCGCCGGGCCCTCGCCAGCCTTGTTCACGCCGGTGACGGTGATTTGCACGGTGGCTCCGGCGGGCAGGTTTTCGACGGTGTGCTGGGTGCCTTGCGTATTGAGCAGCTTCACGGGCTCCGCGTCCGTGCCCACCACTTGCTTGTAGTAATTGAAGCTGTTGGCGCGGCGTGCGCCGTCGATCTGGATCAAGACGCGGCCAGTGCCCAGGGCGGTGGCGTGGACGTTGCTGGGCTGGCCGGGCGTAGCGGGGTCGTCAGGGCGGTTGAGGCCGAAGTCATACCACTTCGGGTCGTCAATGCTCAGGCACTGCTCCAGTTCATTGATCGTGCCGCGGAAGCGGAGGCGGAAGGCGTCCCGTTTTTCATTGCGAGCGAGCAGTTTTCCCTTGGTTTTGTTCAAGGCATTGCCCACGCCCTGGCGCGCATCCGAGATGGCGGTGTGCAGGGTGGTGGCGATGGCAGCAGTGACCTGGAGCGGGGCGTTCTCCTTGGCCGGATTCGCCGTGAAATAGGCAGCCAGACCGCCCAGGGCGGTGAAGCGCTTGTCCTGGGTGCTGGGGATGCCCACCGTCTGGTCCGGCAGGCCGGTGGCGATCCATTCCGCCGTCCAGTCATTGCCCAGGGAGATGCTCAGCACCTTGATCGCGCGGGCGATGAAGCCCTTGCCATTGCTGTCGGCGGTGCGCAGGGCGGCGTAGGCGGCGGGTTCCTCGCCTTCGGCGGCCACGAGGGCATTCTGCGCGGCGATGAGAGCATCCAGATCAGCGCGGAAGGCTGCCGGGGTGTTTTGCTTGATATTGCAGGCGACGGCGTGCTGGACGAGGCCGTCGTAGAGGTCTTCACCAGCGGCAATCAGCTCGCCGATGGTATCAGGAGTAGGGTTGGAGGCCATATAGTTGCGTGGTTTGCGTTTGGGTTTCGGAGCGGGGGTGGAAGCAGCATAGGGGACAAAGCCGGGATCACCCGGCTCCAGGTAGTAGCTGGGGTCTCCCCAGCGGAGATTCGGGTCATCCCAGGTAAAGGGCTGGCCGGTGAAGGGATTGATCGCGTCCCAGTATAGAGGTTTCATGGCAGGAGAGGCGGCGGAAGGCTGGCAAGCGGCACAACGACGGGCAGCGGGCGGCCTGCCAGCATGGCAAGGTAGCCAAAGCCGAAATTTTTACCGGCTGACCGTGTGGCAGCCCCCTCGGTGACAGGCGGCAGGCAGGCGGCCAGACTGGCAGGGCATCCCCCGCCCGACGCCGGGGCGGCTGCCCGCCTGGCCGTCCTGCCAACGACCGCCGCTGGGTGCTCTGCCAGCCTGGCAGACGAGGCAACGAGCGGACGCTGGGCCGACTGCCACTGGCAGAGCCGAAAACGACGGACGAAATGCCGTCTGCCACGCTGGCAGGCCACTCGACGACGGTCACGCTGTGCTGTGCCACACGCCTCCCGCAGCCCCTCACCCATCCCCGATTACAGCGGAGCACCCCATCAGATGCCGCGTCGTGCGTAAGAATAGGAAGCCCTACCTGCATAAGTGATCCGATGCTCTCAATCTGGCTGCGAAAGGCAAGATTTTTTTGAGAGCCAGCGCGGTAAATCTGACGAATGGCGGGAACTGGGAGGTGAAAGGATGAAGGGATGCCAGCAACGGCGTCTCTTCGCGGCCTCAACAACCAACCCACCACTCCGGCTTGAAGAAAGGCACTGCGCCGTCACTTCACCGCCTTCAGCAGCACGCGATAGGCGTGCTCGTTCAGCAAGGCGATGGCTCCACGATCACTGGTGTCGCGCGCCACATCGGACCATGAGTTCAGCGCGTTGTAGATGCTGTCCACCGCAGCGGCCAGGGACTCGGCGCGCGCGGCGGGATCGTGCGATTTGTAAATCGACTCGATAGCGGAGATGTAGTGGAAGGTGAACTCCAGCCGCTTCGCCTGATAAAGCGTGAAGCTGCGCGAGCCTTCGCGAGCACGAGTGTTGGCGCGATACATCTCGTTCATCGCTTTGAGGTAGTGGGCCTTCACCTGCGTCAGCCACTCGGGCGGTGGACCCTCGGCCTGGAGATGACGGCTGAGCATGTTGGCGGATGGATAGCCGAGCTGCAGATCGTGCTTCGTGATGAGTTGCGCCGCCTTGTCGAGTTCCTGGAAACCTAGCCACAGCGGCTCGGCCACGCCTTCACCGCACATCGGTGTGATCATCGCGGCCAGCGCCTTCTCATTGGTGAACGGATGATCCGGCAGCACAGATCGCGCGATGGGTTCCG
Organism: Verrucomicrobiota bacterium; assembly: GCA_963204975.1. Classification (GTDB taxonomy): domain Bacteria; phylum Verrucomicrobiota; class Verrucomicrobiia; order Verrucomicrobiales; family Verrucomicrobiaceae; genus JAEUHN01. The sequence continues at coordinate 24,931 of CAUJJC010000047.1, forward strand.
CGATCACGACTTCCAAGCCCATCGCCTTCGCCTTGGCGCGCAGCCGCTCGGTGATCGCTGCCACGTCGGGATTCGCGAAGGTCCTCTCTCCACGGAACGCCTTGCGACCACCTGTGTCGCCATCGACCGCGATGGGCACGAACGGTTTTACTTCCCGCGGAATCGCGATCGCCGTGTAGCCTTGTTTCTTCAACTGCTGCAAGCGCACATCAAGGTCCTCATCGCTCCACGCCTCCTGTCCCATCGCATTGCCCGTGTAGCCATTCCAGACACGCGAGCCGCTGGCAGGCAGCAGCGCATCGCCGAAGAGACTCTGCTTCGCGCCCGTGTTCACCGTCAGCACCGAGGCTGGCTGCGTCGCGTTCGAGGCAAAGCAGAACACACTCTCGCGCGTGCGGACATACATCCGGCCATCCGCGATGGAAGGCGTGGCGATGATCTCTTCGCCGATGTCGTGCTTGGCAATCACCTTCAGTTCTGGCCCGTCCGCGATCTCCACGATGAACCCATTCTTGCCCGCGATATACACCCGACCATCCGCAGCGATGGGCGAGGCGAAGTAGTCGCCGAAGTTCCCCAGTCGGCTCCGGTCCCACAGCACCTTGCCATCCTTCGCGTCGTAGCAGCTCGATAGCCCACCCGCCTTCACCACGTAGAGACGGTCGTTGTAAAGCAGCGGCGAGGAGAGGTTCGAGGGGGACTTCGGATCGATGTTCCAAAGCAGATGCGTCTTGGTCACATCGCCCGTGCCACCGCCTTTGATTGCCTGAATGATATTGCCACCCGCCGCCATGTTGTCCGGCGATTGGAAGGCGGTGTCGATCTCGTCGGGACCTATTTTGAGGTCCTTGTTCTTGTCCGAGGCATCGAAGCGCTCGTAGAACTCCTTCGGCATTTCTTCGCGCGCCAGGATGCCGTCTTGATTCGTATCCAGCCACTCCAGCAGCGCATGCTTCAGCGTTCGCGTCGCGTCGCCATAGCTCTGCACCGCGATGTAGATGATGCCGTCATTCACCACCGGCGAGGTCATGATCGTGCGCAGCAAGGTGTTGCACGTCCACCGCTCCTGGCCCGTCGCCGGATCATAGCCCTTCAGCTTGCCACTGCCTGCGATGACCAAGTCCGTGCGTCCATTCGCCTCGCAGATCACCGGCAGCGCGTAACCTGCCAGCATGTCCTTGCGCGGCGTCTTCCACTTCTCCTTGCCGGTCTTCGCATCGACCGCCACCACGAAGGGCGTGAGGTCGTCGTCCTGGCAGAAGAACACCGTGCCATTGAAAACCATCGGCGACGAAGCCGCGCCCCAGTCCATGAGGTAGGCCGGCTTCGGCATCGCGTAGCGCCACGCTTCCTTGCCGCTCGCCGCCTCAAACGCCACCAGCCCCACCGTGCTGAAATACGCATACACCCGCTCGTCATCCGCCGCCGGAGTGGACGACGCATGGCTGTTCGGCGGCGTGATGCGCGGTAGCTTGCCCGTGTCGATCTCGCTCTTCCATAAAGGCTTCCCGCTCACCGCGTCGAACGCCAGCACGCCCAGCTTTTGCTCCGCGACCATCGCCGTCACAAACACCCGCCCGCTCTTCACGATCGCCGAGCCCACGCCATCTCCCACCTTCGCCTTCCACGCCACCTGCTTGTCCGCCGCGAACTCCACCGGCAGCCCCGTGCTCGACGACACCCCGCTCCCATTGCTCCCCCTGAACTGCGCCCAGTCTTCGGCATGAACAACGACGGCGAGAAAGGCGAGAGCGAGGAGGAGCTTCATCATGACGGCCCACTACGAGTGATCTGGGGCGGGCATATCAGCGAGGTGCGCTCAGGCATCTTTGTTTCACTGTGCCTGAAGCACGACTCGACCCGCCTGCCCAGTGTAGTCCTTCACGACTGGAGCCACCTTCTTGAAAAAGCCGTTGCCCGATTGGGTGGCACCCTTGTTGACGATGATCCCCTGAAACGTTGGCTTCGATGAGCCTTGCGTGAAGAAACCGCTAAACATGCCCGTGCTGCGATTCAATGTGACCTTGAAGCTGGTATCCACGGGCAGGTTGGTCACAACATCCGTCGCCGCGATGCCCACCGTCTTCGTGAGCACGGCTCCAAGTGAACCCTCGGCAAATGTAAGCGTCGCATTGCCATCGGCTTCCGTGGCAATTTGGGTGAGCCCAGGCATCACGCTCGTGCCAGTCACGGGAGGCGCGAACTTGGTTCCGAGGGCTTCGACGACCAGCCCCGAGGGCCATCCGCCAGCATAGTATTGATCATCCAGGATCGGGCGCAGCCACGCCATGTTGGTGCCTGACACATCGCTGTTCGCCTGCATGGTATCGAACAACCAATCGCCCAAGAAACAGCCACGCTTCCCATATAGCGACGCATACAGATGGAGGACTTTGTTCTGACTCAAGGTGCTGGCCGCTGTGAAAGTCGTGCCATCAGACAAAGTGCCCACCACACTCACTGCCCCTGCCTTGGTCACCGTTGCCGTGGCGAGCCCCCATCCCTGTGGATAGTCGGCAGCCGTCAGCTCTGGCGATTGCAAGGCGGGAGCTGCGTTCTCCAGTCTCACGTTGAAGACGCCATTCGCATTGCCTACGCGAAGAAGATCACCAGGGATCAAGGTGGTGCCATTCCAGTGAGCCCGATGCGCACTGACATTTGAGACCGCTACCTCGGGATCAACGAGACTGCCAGTCAACGTCCCAGATGGAGGCGAGCCAACATGGATCTGGAATTGTCCCAGCAATGGCGATTTGCCAGATCGAGGAACGGTGAGCACTCGCGAACGAGACGCGCCGAACCTTGCCTTTCCTTGTTCATCAAACGTGCCCGCAATGGCGAGCGTCAACCCCTCAATCGAAATCCGTCCGGTGAAGGCACCCGAGGATAACACGGTGACCGTGATGGCACCTTCGGTTGCATTGCTCCGAGGTGTGCCATCCTCTGGACCGGCACCCGATGGAGCCAAATCTGGGAGCGTCTCATCAGCCCGAATGTTGCCATTGTAGATGCCAGCGAGACCGGGAACCAAGTAGGGGTTGGGAGAGAAGTTTGCATTCAGCACCAACCCTTCACGAAAGATGAAGCTGATGGTGGGAAGCTGGAGTGCGGCATCCGTGAGCCCAATGGTCCGGGCGGTGGCACCAGAGAGAGTCCAGTTCGCAAACAGAAACCCAGCAGGGGGAGTCGCCGTGAGCGTGCAAAGTGAGCCTGCCTCGCGCATGGAACTGGGATAGAACCCTCGAGTAAATGTTCCTGAAGCACCCACGGAATTAACGATCAGCGGGCGTGTGCAGACAAAGCTCCTGGTCACGAGAGCACTCTGGTTGCCGCGAGTATCTGTGCTTCGAACCGTGAAAGTGTTGGGACCGGTCTGCGGCACCACGCTCACACTCCACTGTGCTGAGACTCCGACCACGTTGCTGAGCACCGCAGGCACAGGCCCCGATCCATTCCAGGTGACCTCCACGGCACTGATCCCCTTGTTGTCTGACGCGAGTCCTGAAACGACGATGGCAGCCCCAATAGGTGCCCCGACTCGCGCATTCGGCAGCGGGCTCACGATCACCGGCAGCGAAGGAATCGTGCTGTCCGCCACATCGACAATGCGAGCCGTCATCTGACTGAGACTCCCGAGCTTGGTGCCCGTGAGTTTGAGAACGAAAGTCTCATTCGGCTCATTGAGCACTGCGTCAGCCAGGATGCCCACGTTGATCGTTTGCTCGACCACGCCTGGCTCGAAGACCAGCAACTGAGACACCACCGCCGTGAAATCCTTCCCGGCCAATGCCGTGCCATTGATCGACGACACCGCAGCCGTGAGGGAGCCTTCACTGCCACCTGTGCGCCTTACCTTGATGGACAATGGACCACCGCCCTCAATCACCGTCGCCAGACTCTGCTCAAAGGCCAGAGCACCAGTGCCGACCACGACGGTCAGTGTTTTATCCACTTCCGTGGCAGCGCCGAGGGCATCGGTGATGATTGCTTTCACGACATGCGGACCCACAGCCATCGGAGCGGTGAAAGCCACATTCGAAGAGGCGCTCGGGGCCGCCGTAGCGATGCCATCGACGAGCACCTGATACTTCAACGGCCCCTGACCATCAATCCAGTTGGCAAAGGACACCGTCACAGCCGTGCCAGGATCCACAGTTAAAGATGGCGCGACTGTGACCGATCCCGAGATCGGCGGAGGCTGATCATCTGCCCCCAAACTAGGAGCGACCAGGCTGCGCGGCTCCCCTTCCATGTCAGCGGGGACTTCCGCCATCGGAACACCTTTCGCCCGAACCAGCGGGTTGTTGGTGCTCACAAGGCGTAGATCACCCACGCTCGAATTGACGAACAAGTTGACCACATTGACCTGTGAATTGCCGACTGCCTGCGAGTGCGAATCCCCCGCCATCGTTGTCTTCCATTCATCGAAGCCCATGGCGACAGGCACGTTCGAAGCATTGCGGTGCTCCATGAAATTGGCTGCGGTTATGCCCGAGCCCACATACAGATTGTAGTCAGCTTGATAGGATCCGCCAAGACTCACATTGCTGACAGCAAAGCGATTGCCAGATGTTCCGCTCCCTTGGTTGATGAAGACGTTGTTTCGCGAAGCATGATTGGTTGGACCTTCACGCCGGACACATCGTGAATCACTGATGCTTGCTTGAGTGCTGCCAATGAAGACTGAGTTGTGAAAGACATTGCAGGCACTTCCTGTCTCTCCGTCATCATGAATGCCCAAAATCGCACCGGTCTGCGTGTTCGTCGGGATGATCGCCACCTGATTGTTGATCACATTGAAAACCGATCCGCTATCACCAGCCAGTTGGATACCCGTCCCAGTGGTTCCCACAGCTGAAATTCGGTTGTTGGAAATCGTCGTATTGGACACACCCGAACATGAAATACCCAGCAATGCCCCTCCCGGAGATGAGTGCCAGTATTCGATCACGTTTCCCGAAATCAAACATGTGCCGCCAGCCGACGTAGCAATTCCGACTTTCGATCCGGCCCCAGTGGCAAAGTCATGAATCGAGTTATTGATGACTGTCCACGCATCGTTCCCCACAGCGCCTATGGAGACAGCGGTTCCGCTGAATTGAATCATCTCATTGTCGGCAACGGTGTTGTTGGAATTTGAAACCACGGGGGTAGAGCCGTTTGCGGAAATTACTCCTGTCGGCATCTGCGCCCCGTCTCCAACACTGCGGAAAAGATTGCCAGCAAAGAGGTTGTCGTCGTTGCCTGTCGTGCCGCCAAAGCCGACGTGTAACAAAGAGGAACCTGCTCCTTCGATGATGCAGTTTCGAATGGTGTTGCTAGATGCATCCGTTCTCAGTTCGAACACACGCCCTGTGGATTGATTTCGAAACAGTAGATACCTCCCCTGTCCATTGAACCGCCCATCAATGACCAGACCATCGACCCCACTGAAGGCCAGCAAGGTATTCGCTGAGCTTCCCGAAAGCGTCTTCACCTGCGAAGAAGATGGCTTGATAGTAACAGTAAAACCTCCGCCACCGAACTTCCGAAACGATGAAATGGACGTCTCTCCAGTCTCGACCGTATCTCCAGAGATGACCACCGTCAGATCACCGACCAAGATAGAACGATTGATTGTATCGAAGACCCCTCCAACACCAGTCATGGAGGCAAAATCCCCGCCACCGCCCACAGTCTTCACCCCGCTGAGTGAAGCGAATATGCCAAAGGATCTAGTCGATGAAGCCGGAGCATAACTGCTGATGTTCTGGATCGGAGGATTCGCGGACGCCTGGGCTCCAACGGGTGACGAAGTGACGTTTCCTGCCACATCTTGCGCCACGACGAAATACTGAATCACATCTCCAGGCACCACCCCTCCGCCTGCAAGCAAACCAAAGTTTATCGTGAAGCTGTAGGGACTGGCGTCATTCGTTGCCAGCACATGCTTCCAGCCATTGTCAGCGGCAGTGTTTCCGCCAAAGACATCGGCATCCGTGGTCTTCTTGAAATAGAGCCGAGGCCGAAGATCACCTGTTGCTACCCCGCGATTATCTTGGATGATCGAAAAGGCGGGGAGATCAGGATTCGTAACCGTAGAACCCGTGAACGAACCATTCGTCATGATCGGTGCAAAGAGGTCATCCGTTCGCCTGATATAGTTGCCAGCGTCAGCGCCAATATCAGCGGGAGTCATTTCATCCCGACTGTCCCCATCGTAATCTACGGTCACCTCAGAACGAACGAGAGCCTCACCCTCGGCTGGGCTGAGTGCTTGAATATGGAGATCGACGGTATTGGCATCGCCCAAGGGATTTACCAGCATTGGATCGACCACCGCACTGGAAGTGTCGCCACCTGTTGAAGATTTCCACGACGCCAGAGAAGCACGATCATGCCCCCCCATACTCCCAAAGAGACCTCCGAGACCGGGAAAATAAAAGATGTTCCTCTCTCGGGAAGTGGTAATGCCGCTGTCAGATCGCCTTATGACGTAGTGCTTACCTGTGCCGCCTGCGTTGGATCTGGCATTGACGAAGATATTGTTCTCAATCGCATCAAGGGCGACCGTCGAAACATTATCAAAAGCTACAGTGTTCGACGCTCCAGCCGTTTGATTTCCACCCACAAACACCGTGTTGTGCAGCCATCGAGTCTTTCCAATTGGAGGATGATTGTAGATCCCCCGAATGGTGGCACCTCCCGCCGTGCTGACTCCATCCAGGTCGATTCCAATCCGAACCATGTTATTGGCGGCAAGCACTACCTCTGAAGCAAGATCTAGCCCCCGCAGTTGCGAAGACTCGTTGCTGCCCTTCACGGAAAGGCTATGCACGAAGTTGCCCTCGACTCGGCTTCCTCGATTGCCGCCAAAGAGGTAGATACCTGCAATAAAGGGCGCGCCCAGCAAAGTTTGACTCTCAATCGAGTGAACGACATTGCGTGAGCAGCTAACTCCTCCAGAGGGCACATAGGATTCGATCCCGCTAAACCACGGCTGACTCATTGCGCTCAGGATATACATGTTTGATTTCAGCCTACATACCACGTTTCCCTCGACCACCGGCCCGTAAGCAACGATACCCCGAACCCTCCCCGTTTCGCTGCTCAATCCAGCGACAACATTGTCGGTCACAGGACCAGATCCGCCCTGAATGCCCAAAACGTCCCCCAGAGCGGTCAGACCCACAGTTGCAGACGGATTGTTCTCTCCGATCTTGTTACCATTCACCTCTGACGCCCCACCCACTATGATGCCATAATAGAACCCGGCAGTCTCGATCACGCCTATCGTATTGTTCTTCACTTTGTAGGCATTTCCTGCCTCGATACCAGCGAACGTCCCTCCGCTCAGTCCGCCGGGATCCGATGAAGTCAGCCTCACAGGAGAGGTTGTCCCACCAATGACCGAATTCTCAATGTAAGCTTTTCCAGCCTGGACCGAAATGCCCTTCCAGGTGCCGCTAGCGTTGCTCGTTGTCATTGTGACGTTTCCAATCACATTGTCCTTCACGAAAGTTCCTGAATCGCTCACATTGAGTTGGATGCCCACAAAGCTTCTCACGATGCCGCTAACCAGCCATGAAGGCCCGCCAAGATTGGGCGCGGAGCCACCAATGTGATTCTGATGAGCCGAAAAATAGGAATCCGGATCGTTAAAGTAGATCGCCTTGATATGTGATCTGCCATAAACACGAGCTGCGGTTTGGTAGAAGTGGT
>CAUJJC010000048.1 GCA_963204975.1 Verrucomicrobiota bacterium
CCTGAGACGGGGCCGGCTCAGGACCACTCGATGCGCGTTACCTGGCCATGCTCGGGGTGGGCGGCATCCAGGCTGCGCAGTTCCAGGTCCATGCCCTTCGCATCCACGCGCGCCGTCACCCAGCCGCTGGGTTTCGCTTTGTTGAAGGCGTAGGCCACGGGCGGCAGATTGATGAGGTGGAGGCCGCTCTTGCGGGTTTTGATTTCCCAGTTGTGCGTGTGGCCGAAGATCCAGGCCTTGGCCTTGGGGTGCTTGTCCACCACGCGCATGAACTCGTCGGTGTCCGTGAGCCCGGTGCGCTTGGCACCCTCGGGCACGGGGCCTTGAGGGTTGTGATGGACCATGATGATGGTCGGGCGATCAGGGAGATCGCGCAGGGTGCGGTCCAGCCACGCGATCTGGCTCTCGCCGAGCACGCCGGGAGTGCTGTCGGTTTTGTCGAGGGAATCGAGCAGCACCCAGTTCACCACGGCGCTGGTGATCACGCTGAGATGCTTCAGCGGCAGGAGCTTGTGATTCGTGGTGAGTTCCCAGCAGCCGTCCCAGCACTTCTCACGGTCGTCGTGATTGCCGAGCGTGAGATGCACGTCGATGCCAGCCTGGCGCAAAGGTTTCATCAGCTCGACAAAGGTTGCGTAGTCGCCCTTCTCGCCGGTGTCGTAAGCGAGGTCGCCATTCACGAACAAGCCGTAGGCCTTCTCCTTTTGCTGGAGTTCGAGCACTTCCTTCACGGCCTGCTTCAGATGGTCGGCGAGATTGATCTCGCGGGCGATGGTCGTCTGATCTTCGGCGATGTGCGTATCGCTGAACAAGAGCCATAGCTCCTTCTTCAAGTCGTCACCAGCCGCGTGCAGATGATGTCCGGCCAGGAGGGACAAACCAGTAGCCGTGGTCTGCTTGAGCAGTTCGCGGCGAGTGAGAGCGGGGAGTGTGATGGGCATGATTGGTTTGTGGGTCTCGGTTCAGAATTCGCGGTTCGCAGTTGTGGCTACGATGGGCTCCGACGTCAAATAACAGCAAACCGAAAACCGAGAACTGAGAACTGAACCCTCACGTCCCGAAGTATCGGTCGCCAGCATCACCGAGCCCAGGGACGATGTAACTGCGGTCATTGAGCCCCTCATCGACGGCGGCGGTGTAAATTGGCACATCGGGATGCGCGTGCTGGAAGGCGGCGATCCCCTGGGGGCACGCAACGATGCCCACGAGGCGGAGGTTTTTCACGCCTACCTCCTTGAGCTGGCGTGCGGCCTCCACGGCGCTGCCACCGGTGGCGAGCATCGGGTCAAGCAGGAAGACCTCGCCGCTGGCCAGCACCTGGGGCAGCTTCGCGTAGTAGCTGTGCGGCTGGGCCGTTTCTTCGTCGCGAGCGATGCCCACATGGGCGACCACCGCATCCGGCACCAGCGAGAGAATACCGTCGATCATGCCCAGTCCAGCGCGAAGGATGGGCACCAGGATCACGGGGCGCGCGAGCTTGAATCCCTTCGTCGCGACGATGGGTGTCTGCACATCGATGGATTGCAGGCTCACGCCTGAACTCGCCTCCGCAAAGACTAGGGCGCTGAGCCTTTGCATCGCGGTGCGGAACTGCTCGGATCGTGTGCTCTGATCGCGCAATTGCGTGAGGCACACCTGGGCGATCGGATGAGTGAGGACGTGCAGATCGGGCATGGCACTCATGCAAGCCGAGGAGGCGAGGGGTCGTCAAGCCGGGACATCGGATGATCCAGCGAGATTCGCCCGCAAGTCCTCGGCGGAGACTTCCTTCTCCCAGCGGCTGATGGCCACGGTGGCCACGCCATTGCCGATGAGGTTGGTGATGGCGCGGCATTCGCTCATGAAGCGATCAATGCCGACGAGCAAGGCGAGCGCCTCCACGGGAATGCCGGGCACGGCTTGCAGCGTGGCGGCGAGCGTGACGAAGCCCGCGCCAGTCACTCCGCTCGCCCCTTTGGAGGTGACCATCGCAACGAGCAGCAGGCTGATCTGATGACTGAGATCAAGCGGCGTATTAGTGGCCTGGGCAAGGAACACGGCGGCCATCGACATGTAGATGTTCGTGCCATCGAGATTGAAGCTGTAGCCCGTGGGAATCACGAGGCCGACGGTGGAAGCCGAGCAGCCGAGCTTTTGCATCTTCTGAATCATCCCCGGCAGCGCGGTCTCTGAGGAACTGGTGCCGATCACGAGCAGAATCTCGTCCTTGATGAAGACGAGAAAGCGAAAGATCGAGAACCCACTCCACCACGCGATGGCACCGAGCACGAGGATCACAAAAGCACCCGCGGTGATGTAAAAGCCTGCCATGAGAACGAGCAGCTTGTTCAGCGCGCCGATGCCGTAGCTGCCAACGGTGAAACCCATCGCTCCGAAGGCACCGATCGGTGCCGCTTTGACCACGATGCCCATGACGCCAAAGAAGACCTGGGCCGCCGTGTCGATGGCGTGCAGCACCGGCTTGCCTTTGTCGCCCATGCTTGCGATGGCGAAGGCGATCAGGATGGAGATGAGCAGGACTTGCAGAAGGTCGCCCGAGACAAAGGCTCCGAGCATGGTCTTCGGAATGATGTTGAGCAGGAACTCCGAGGTGCTCATCGCGCCAGCCTTCTCCGCATACCCATGACTGGTCTCGACAGCCTTCGCCTCGGCATGAAACGTCTCGCCCACGGGAGTGAATCCATCGCCTGGGCGCAGCACGTTCACGACGACCAAACCGATGACGAGCGCAAGTGTGGAGACGACTTCAAAATACAGCAGCGTCTTGCCGCCCACGCGGCCCAACTTCTTGAGGTCGCCCATGGAAGCGATGCCATGCACCACGGTGCAAAAGATGATGGGGGCGATCATCATCTTTACCAGGTTGATGAAGCCATCGCCGAGAGGTTTCAGATCTTTGCCGAAGTCAGGGAAGAGCTTGCCCACGATGATGCCCAGCACGACGGCGATGAGGACCTGAACGTAGAGAATGCGATACCAGGGCTGGCGGGAGGAGGGCGTGCTCATGAATGTGCCGATGATCGTGGGGGAAGCCGCGAGCAAAGGCAACCCGTGATCGAGGAAAACCGCTTGGATGTTCCATCGTATGCCTTGAATCATGCCCGTGCTCTGATCCTCTTTCCGTTGATCCCGCTGTGTCCACTCCGACTCCTGACTCACGTTTTATCGAACCCTCGCCTCGTTTCCAGACCACGCGCTGGACGATCATGGGAGGCGCTGGCGATGACAAGCATCGCGATGCAGCATGGACGCACTTCTGCGTCGCTTACTGGTATCCCGTGTATGCCTTCATTCGTCGGCGCGGCGAGTCGCCGGAGGAGGCTAGCGATCTGACGCAGGCATTCTTTGCGAAGCTAATCGAGCAGGACTGGCTGGCGCAGGTGGAGCGGCGTGAGTCGCGCTTCAGCACGCTGCTGATCACGATTTTGAAAAACTTCCTCATCAAGCAGCATCGCCGTGAGGTGGCGCAAAAGCGTGGCGGCGGTGAAACACCTGTGCCTTTGGATTTGGCGCAGGCGGAGAGCTGGTTCGGCGCGGAGCCTGCGACCACGGAGACGCCGGAGAGCCTCTTCGAGAAGCGCTGGGCTCACGCGGTGATGGAGGCGGCTTTGCTTCGTCTGCGGGAGGAATGCGAGGCGACGGGCAAAGCAAAAGTGTTCGCGATATTGAGTCCGTTCCTGAGTCGGGAGCCAGCCTCAGGTGATTACGATGAGGCAGGGCAGAAGCTCGGCATCGCTGCCCGCAGTGTCGCCGTGGCGGTGCATCGGCTGCGTGCCGACTATCGCGCGATGGTGCGGGAGGAAGTCGCTGCCGGTCTGCGCGATGGAGGGCTGGTGAACGATGAGCTGCAAGCACTGGCAGCGGCGCTGCTCGGGTAGTCACTGCGCCAGCGGCACGACCTCGCGAGCCTTCTTCAGATCGGGTCGCGAGGGACGTGGATCGTGCCAGCGGTCCTTGGGCGCGGGAGCTTTGGCACTGAGATAGGCGCCAAGCTGCATCCGCAGCGCCTCAAAGGCAGGCTGCGTGTCCTTGCCAAACTGAGACTTGCCCGCGTCTTCCTCGTTCTTCTTCACCAGTGTGGCGCTCAAGCCAGGAATCGCGCGAAGCGTGGCCATCATACTCGCGCGACTCTCACCGGACACGGCGCAATACTGAGTGAGATACTCCACGAGCTGCTGCCCAGCGCGGAAGGTTTTCAGGCGCAGGCTCGGCACCGGCCCGTTCGGTGTGGGATAGAGCACGGAGAGTTCATCGGGCTTCTGCCACGCCTCGGCTTTGCCAATGGTATTCCACGGCACCACACCATCCGCGCCGAGCGCCCATGACTCGATGCACCAGGCCGCGTTGCTGATGTTCGGTGTGCCAATGGCGTTCGCGCTGCCATACATGTAGTAGAGATTGCCACAGTCCTGCGCACGCCGCTGAATGCGTGGCCAGTAGTTGCGCAGCACACCGCTGACGACTTCCACGTTCACGCAGTGATCCAGCAATTCCCGCTGCCACTGTGGGCGTGAGATGTCTGCGCGATAAGTGAGGTTCACCTTCGGATAAGGCGCGACCGCATTCCAGAATTCGCGCCCGTAGTGCCGGATCGCCCAGAAATCCTGCGTATGCACCGGCTCATCGAAGATCCAGGCAGCGGTGCTTTTCCTCCAATCGTCCTTCTTGAAATACACCTTGTTGTTCAGGTAGAACTCAAACATCGGCTCCGTCCAGCCCTTCGCTTCGAAGTGCTTCGCGATCTCCGCCGCCGCAATGCGGAACTGCGTCCAATACGCGTCATCGTAAGCGTGCTCGATCCAGTAGCCACCTTTGAAGTGCTCATCGTGCTTCATCGGCCAGTTCTCATTCAGCAGCAGGTAAAACGCCTCCACTGGCACCGCACCGCGAGGCAGATCAGCGAAGGCTCGACCATCGAGCAGCGGGCCGAACTCTTCATCAAATTTTGCCCAGTCCCACTTTCCATCGCCACCCATCTTCGGGGCGGGTTCATCCACCTTGCCGGTCCAGCCATAAGGCAATTGGTTCAGCACCACGCGATGCTCGTGAGCCAGGCGGTAGTAGTCGCGCGGATGGTTGGGCAGACCATACGCATTCATCTGCGGCAGGTAGGAGAGCCTGTCCGGCAGAGTGAAGTTCCAGACCGTGATGGTGAATGGCATGGACGCTCCATTGATCTCCACGCTGCCCGTCGCATCGCCTGTGGGTGCATTCTTCGGCACATGCAGATCAATGAAGGTCTCGTCGCCCTCGGTCACGCCCGCATCGAAATCTGCTGGCACCAGCGGATCATGAAACTCCGCCACCTTCGGCATCGAGTAGAGCTTCACATTGAGTCCAGGTGCTTTGATCTTCACCTCGCTCAACTTGGCTGCGACGGAGAAGCCAATCGCCTCCCCCTTCGCGGCGAAGAAGTGAGTCGAGGCGAGTTCGCTGCCAAACACATCACGGCATGGGAGAGTCGGCTTCACGCTCGAAGTAGCGGGAACGGGGGGAAGCGTGGCAGCGGCGACCTGATTGACTTTGTTGATGGTTTTGGGAGCCGCGACCGCACCATCTTCCAGCCAGAGAGTGAAGAAGGGCCGATGCGCCTTTCGGTCCTCGCGGCTGGAGACGTAGCGGTTCACGAAGGTGGTGAACTTCACCGCATTGCCATCACGCGAGTATTCATTGCCGATGTCATCAATGACGTAGAAGCCATGCGAGCGACCATCGAGCCGCGCCTGCGCCACCTCCGGTGCGATGGGGATGATCTGCCAGCCCTCCGCATCGGGTGGTGAAGCATCGCCAAAACCCCAGAGCGATCCACCTTCGCCGCACACCACGCTCGTGATGTCGGGATCGTTGTTGCCCCAGCGCAATTCGCCCGTCTTCGCCCACACGAAGGAACTCGCACCCGCCACCTTCGCATAGCTGCTGCCCGTGCCCTCCATCCAATCCTGGGTGACGGAAGACACAGTGATGCGCCGCAGCGGTGCGTCGGGCGAAGTCAGATGCACATGCAGTTGCGCTTTGATCACCTTCTTCTCGCGCAGCGTCGCCGGATCGAAGTCGATGAGAAAGAATTCCTGGATGCCCTTGAGCTTCAGCTTGGGCGAGCCGCCGTTGCTGCCTTCCACCTCCTTCGAGTAGGCAGAGATCCAAAGATCACGCGAGACCTCCACGCGTTGTTCAGCGTGAAGTGAGACAGCTAATGTGAGAGCGAGCAGCCATGGTTTCATCAGCGCTCGCAACGTCCGGCCCAGGCGGGCTTTTGCAGCAGGTGTTGAACGCCGAATCATCGCGACCTCGTCAAGGATACCTCACGCGGTAAAAACGCCGTGATTCATCCATCGCGACGCTGTAGGGCGGGCTGATGCCGTAGATCGGGGTCCAGGGGCCGGTGAGGTCGGTGGCGAATTCGAGGATGCCGGTGGTGCCGGGCCAACTGAGGACGAGGCCGGCGCCTTGCACGACCATGCCGACGCCGTCGTTTTGCAAGGTGAGGCGAATAGGCGCGGTGGTGACCTGGTTCATCGCGTTGGTGGCGCGGAGGGTGTAGAGGCCTGCATCGGCGGCGGTGGTGCCGGTGATGGTGAGCGTGGAGGTGGCGGTGCCGCTGAAATGCGCGTCATCAAAGATGGCGGTGCCGTTTTGATGCCACTGAAGCGTCAGCGGTCGCTGACCGGCATGGATGGCGCGGAGCTGGATGTTTTGCGCGGAGGCAAAGATGACCTCGACGGGCTGGTGGATGGTTTTTGTCTTCGCGCTGAAGTGCATCTCGCGGGTGTGCGCGGGGCCTGCGCTAGGATTCAGGGGCGAGTCGTGCCAGACGAGGCAGCGGCGATGCGTGTCGAAAACGGCGAGGTCGATGCCTTGACCAAAGGGGCCGGCCTCCGCGCCATCGGTGATGATCGTGCCAGCGATGTCGTCGAGGGTGCTGGAGTTCCCACGCAGGAAGCGTGTGCCATCCCACCAGAGCACGGTGGTGAGACTGGGCGCGACACTGGGGGATAGATTGTTGCTGACGATGGGCAGCCCGACGCGGCGACGCACGGGATCGTAGAAGGCATAGCGGCTCTGGCGGGTCTCCATGACACGCAAGTCAGAGGGTGGCGTGCGGCTGGCCCACGCGGCGCCGTCCCATTCCCACACATTGTTGATGCCGTCGCTGAAAGGACCGAAGAGCACGGCCACGCCACGCGCGGCATCAAAGGCGAAGCAATGCTCGTCGCCGACATAGGGTGCGTTGTTGCCATTCGGCATGGAGGTGCGCTGGGTCCACTGCGTGCCGTTCCAGGCCCAGAGCTGCTTCGTGGCGAGGTAGTAATCCGGTGGCGAGGGCGAGAAGAGGCCGCCGCCGAGCATGAGGACCTCGCCACGCGTGCTGTCGAAGCACATCGCGGGCTTGGTGCGTGCGGTGGGCGAGGTTGGCGGCGTGATTTGCGTCCAATTGATGCCGTCCCACTCCCACACGTCGTTGCTGACGACCTGCGAGCCATTGAAGAAATTCGGCGGCGCATACTTGTAGCCGCCAAAGACCACGGTGCGGCCGCGCACGCTGTCGTATGCGATGCCGAACTGCGTCATCGCGGGAGGTCGCGTAGCAGGATTGCGTTTGATCCACACCTGGCCGTCCCACTCCCAGGTGTCGTTCGAGATGAAGTAGCCCACATTCGCATTCCCGGCGCGTGGGTTCACACCGTAGGCCTCGCCGCCAAAGAGCACTGTGCGCCGCCGCTGGCTGTCATAGACCATGCCGCCGTAGCTGCGCGGCTCCGGTCCCTTGCCGCGCAAAACAGTGAGGTAGGGCGGCGCGAGCGGATGCAGCAGCAGCTCCTGCGATTGCGTGACTTTGGCATGCGCGGGGCCGCTGGCATCGGTGACGAGGCAGTCGTAGCGGCCCTCGTCCTCGTAGTCCGGCGCGTTGATTTGCAGCGTGCTGGTGACGGCGCTGTTCGTGATCGTGTATTTTGCGCCGTTGCTGATCGGCACGCCATCGCGACGCCAGGTGAAGCTCATCGGCAAAGGCGTGGTTATATCACCCGGCGCGACGCGGTTCGGATGTTCGGTGGGGTCCGCGCCGTAGAGATAGGTGCCGTTCACAGCGCCCGCGCCATCGCCGGTGACGGTCATGGAAACCGGCGTGGCACCCGCGCCCGGTGTCGCGGAAAATACCGGCTGGCTCACGATGCGCGGACCGACGGTGATGATGGCCGCATTCGTCTGCGCCACGCTGCACAGGCTCTGCACATGCATCCGATACTCGCCCGCATCCGCCGCAGTGGCGTTCGTTTTGACAAAGATCACGCTGTTGGCCCCAGGGATGGTTTGGCCATCCTTCGTCCAGGTCACGGTCGCGCCGAGCTGGGAGGTGTAGGCACCTTGCAGCGCAAAGGAGTCCCCCGGGATGAGCCGACGCCCCTGCGGATGCTGCGTGATCGAGGGATGATCATACACAAAGACGGTGACGGGATTCGACTCGACCCGGAAGCCCCAGTCATCCGTGGCCCGCGCAAAATACACACCCGCATCGGTTGATTGAAGATTGAAGCGCTCATGCAGGAAAGGCCGTGCGGGATCGGTCATCGTCGTGGGCGATCCGTCTTTGAACCACTGGTAGGTGATGCCCACAGTGCTGTTCACGCCATTGCCGATGCTGACCAGGAAATGCAGCACCAGATCCTCATGCTTGCAGCGCAGCAGCGGGTCCGAGATGGAGATGTTCGGGTTCACCATCACGATGCCCGCACCCACGGAGCGCTTCAGCTCAAAGGTCTCGTTTTGCGGCGCATAGTAGCCGGTTGAAACAGGGCCGACGGTCGTCGCTCCGCCAAAGCGCACCACCACGCCGCGCTTCTTGTCATACACCGCCTGAAAGCCGCCCCGGCTGATGAGGCCGTCCACCTGACCGGGGCCATTCGGGTAATTATTCGCCGGGCCTTTCACCCGCCACTTGGTGCCGTCAAAATCATACGACGAGATGCTGTCCACGGCCACGAGCCGCTGGCGCTGGCTGTCATAGACGACATGGCGGTCATTTTCACGATAGACACCCAGCGGCGGAGCGAGCCCGCCCGTGCTCATCTCCGTCCACGAGGTGCCGTTGTATTCATAGACCCGCGTCACGGCATTCGCGGGCGTGCTCGTGGATTCCGCCAACTCATCCGCGCAGATGATCTTGCCCAGCGGCGGATAAAAAACCGCCCGGGTGCCTCCCAGCGCCAGGCCTTTCTCCGTCCAGACACCCGTCGTGTAGCTCCATTCCCAGGTTTTGGCAGGCTGAGACCCGGAAACGTCCGGGTCCACCATCGCCACCAGCATCTGCCGCACCGGATCATAGGCCGCGCCATAGAAAAACTGCGGCACCGTGGCCGATTCGAGCTGCCAGTGGCCGGAGCTCGGCGTGTCGAAGACAAAGGACCACATCTTGTCGCCCTCGCTGATGTATTCATTGATCCGGTTCTGCCCCAGGAGCAGCACGCGGCCGATCTGCCCGTGCCACACCAGCGTGGGGCCCTTCACACTCGGAGCCCAGCCCGTGACCGTCACCTGCGTCCACTGCACGCCGTCATACTTCCACAGATCATACGCCCGCGATGGGTCCCATTCATCCAGCGGCCCCAGATAACTCTGCGGCACATTCGCTGTCACACCGCCATAGAGCAGTGTCACCTCCTGCGCCTCGTCATACGCCATCCCCATCCCAAACCGCGTCCCCGGCGACCCCACATCCAAACGCTGTCCCCACTCCTGCTGCGCCGCGGCAAGAAGAGGAACACACAGAACGGCAAAAAAGGCGATGAAACGTCTCATGCTCCCTTTGCACCGCTTTGGCGGCGGGTGATTACAGAAAAAGTGTGGTGCAGTCCTCTGGACTGCTCTGAGGTGAGGTGAGTCCAGAGGACTCAAGCACACTCACGGCACCGTGATCCTGACACGGTAAAACTTCGCCGTTCCTGTCGCACTGAGGTCGGTGATGGTGCGCACGGTGCCGGTATCGCTGGTGGTGAAGTTGGTCAGTGGTTGCCAGTTCGCCGAAAGACCGAGCGTGGGGCTGCTTTCGATAACGTAGGTGCGGCCGGTGAGGCGCGGGGCGATTTGAATCTGCATCTGCGAAGGCTGGCCGGGCATGGTTCGCATCGCCTGCACGAAGCGCGACTGCGGATCGAGCGGCGAGAGACCGGCGGTGAACTCGAAGTCGTTGTTTTGCCCGTCGCCATCGGGATCGGCGGTGGAGGCGGAGAGGGCGGGATCGTTCAGCATGAGCGCGGTGAAGTTTTCCTGCTGCCAGGCACCAAAGGCTCCCGGCGTGAATCGCGCATACGAGCGACCGTTTGTGGCCACCCAGAAGTGGCCGGGTTGATGGGGGTTCAGCGCGACGTAGGTCGTGTTGGGCAGGCGATGGCCGACCTTGGTGCATTCATGCCACACCGCGCCGTTGTCGTTCGAGTAGTAAATCTTGAGCGCGGCATCGCCGAAGCGTTTTCCACACACGAGCACCTGCCCGTTGTGGGCGTCGATGGCACGCACCTCAGAGAAGCCGGTGTTCGAAAATGGCGTATCGAGGTAAGTCCAGTTTGTGCCGTTGTTCGTCGAGTAGGCGAGGCCGAGGTGGCCGTTCAGGCCGCCGAACCACAGGCGGCCCGTGGCGTGATCGCGGACAAAGTAGCCCCAGGAGTTCCAGTCGTAGAGCTTCGTGTTGCTCGGACCACCGCTGGAATGGCCCGCGCTGGCCCAGCTCACACCGCGATCATTCGAGATGAGGAAACCGACACCGTTCAGCCACGCAAAACGTCGCGCCGCATTGCCTGCATCGGCTTCGAGGAAGACGAAGTGGCTGAACTCATCACCCGCGCGATCACTGCAAACCCTACAGAAAAGCAGGCGCGTTTGCTGCTGGTCGAGTACCACCTGCGTAATCGGGATTTCAAACTGGCCCTGTCGGCCGCACAGAATGCTGTAGGTGTGATACCGGGTAGCCATGATCTGCTGGAAGCATTGGCGC
>CAUJJC010000049.1 GCA_963204975.1 Verrucomicrobiota bacterium
CCGCGCCGAGGAGGGTGGCGTGGAGCTCTTTTCCAAAAGCAGCTCCGGAAGCAGCCAGGTCGTCATCGGAACGCACGCCCTGCTTCATGACGAAAACCTGGTCCGTGATCTCGGCCTCGTGGTGATCGACGAGCAGCACAAGTTCGGCGTGGCCCAGCGTGCGAAGTTGATCCAGCAAGGCACCGCGCCCGATGTGCTGGTGATGACCGCGACGCCGATCCCGCGCACCTTGACCCTGACGATCTACGGCGACCTGGATGTGAGCACGATCGACCAGCGACCGCAGACAGGCACAAAGATCACCACAGCCGTGCGATCGAAGTCGAAGATCGAAGACGCGGCGAAGTTCCTGC
Organism: Verrucomicrobiota bacterium; assembly: GCA_963204975.1. Taxonomy (GTDB): domain Bacteria; phylum Verrucomicrobiota; class Verrucomicrobiia; order Verrucomicrobiales; family Verrucomicrobiaceae; genus JAEUHN01. The sequence continues at coordinate 354 of CAUJJC010000049.1, forward strand.
GCGAGCAGATCGAGGCCGGACGCCAGGGCTATCTCGTGTATCCACTGATCGAAGAGAGCGACAAGCTCGACGCGGGTGCCGCTGTGAAAGGCCACAAGGAATGGGGCAAGCTGCTGAAGCCGCACAAGGTGGGCCTGCTGCATGGTCGCATGGATGCAGAGGAGAAGGACGACGTGATGAAGCCCTTCCGCGAAGGCGACTTGCAGGCACTCGTCTCCACGACCGTGATCGAAGTCGGCGTCGATGTGCCCAACGCGACCGTGATGTATATCCACGACGCCGGGCGCTTCGGGCTCGCGCAGTTGCATCAGTTGCGCGGTCGCATCGGGCGCGGCGCACACAGCAGCTACTGCGTGCTCTTCATTGATGACAAGGACGAGGAAGCCAAGGAACGCCTCGCGATCATGGAGGAGACCAGCGACGGTTTCCGCATCGCCGAGGAAGACCTGCGCCGCCGCGGCCCTGGCAACGTCCTCGGCCACGCGCAAAGCGGGCAGGCCCCGCTGCGCTTCGCCGAGTTGCTCGCGGACACAAGACTGGTCCGCACCGCGCGAGCGCTGGCTGAGCGGACCTTCGATGAGGATCCGCAGCTCACGAAGCCCGAGCATCTGGCGCTGAGGCCGTTCGCCTTTGACCAGCGCGAGGTAGCGAAGGAGATGATGCAGTAGCGAACCAACAAAAAACACCCGAAGGCATCCTGTGCCCTCGGGTGTTCGCGGTGACCTCAACCGTTAGAACGAGATCTTCACGCCGAGCGTCGCTCCGAAACCGGGCTCGTTCGATCCGCTGCCATGAATGCGGTAGTCATCGTCGAGCAAATTATCGAGCGAGGCGAGGACCAGGACATTGTCTGTGACTTGCCAGCCACTGCGCAGGCTGAGCAAGGTATAGCCTGGAGTTCCGCCGGGAGGAATGCGTTGCGTGTCGCTGAGGTCGGCGGTGTTGAGTTGGTCAGCGTTGCCTGCTGCTGTGCAGACGAGTTCGGTCCAGACCTTGCGATTCTCTGTGGTCCAGCGCACACCCGCCGTGCCGGTGAGCGGCTGGATCTTGCTGAGCGGCTCGCGTGCTGACTTGCCACTGGAGCTTGGATAGGCATCGGCTTCACCTTCGATCCAAGTCACGTTGCCGAAGAAGCTCCATTGATCGGTAATCTCCCAGGCGAGTCCGAGTTCGATGCCATGCACGTAGCCGTTGCCACCGTTGGCCTTGGTGACTTCGGCACTGCCGTCAATTTCACGGCCCGTTGGCTTGCGCACGATCATGTCGCTGATGTCGGTGTAGAAGTAGGCCAGCGAGCCGGTGACACTGCCGGTGCGCGCTTTCAAACCGATCTCGTAATTGCTGAACTGCTCGGGATCGAGATCGGTCGATGGCGTTTCCAGTTCGCCACTGCGGGCGATGTCCAGACGCGAGAGGTCTGAGAGGTTGGGCGCGCGGAAACCCTGGGACCATCCGCCATAGAGTTTGAAGTGCTCAGCTTCATCAAGGTCGGCGGTGAGGCGGGCGGAGAAGACGGCATTGTCCCACTCGTCGGAGAATGAATCAGCTTTGCTGGAGACTGGGTCTTCAAACTTGCCGATGTCGGCCTGCGCATGAGTGTAGCGTCCACCGAGGAACAGGGTGAAGCGCTCGCTCAGACTGATCTCGTCCTGGAGATAAACACCGAGCAGATCGTAGCTGCTGTCGTCACCGATGGGGCCCTGAATGCGAACTTTGTCCAGCGCGCCACCGGGAGCGAAGTCCCTGCGGAAGCTGTCCACGGAGTCATGATAATAGTCAGCGCCATAGACCAGCTTGCCGATGGACGTATCGCTTTCGAGCTGAAGGTCGATCCCATAGGTGTCGATGTCGTAGCCCGAGAGTTCACGTTTGCTGTCCTTCTTGATGCGGTCCTGAAGTTCCTCGCCGTTCTGATACGAAAAGGTCAGCGAGGCGCGGTCGATGAAGCCTTTCAGATCCTGCCCCGCCAGCCGCACATAGGTAAGACTGCGGTCGTGATCGAAAACACGGCGTTTGTCGCTGCCGATGTCGGTGCCTGCCCACGATACTCCGTAGATGGTGCTATGCGTGCGCCAGGCATCGTCTTGCTGGAGCATCTGATGTGCGACGGTCAGCTCCCAGTGCGGATCAAGACGGACGTCAAGACGCGCGTCGTAGCTCCACTCATCGTAGCCTGTATTGGCTTGTTCGCCTACTTCGGCACCGATCACGTCGCCGAAGCGCTTCATGGAGGTGCCCAGATGCAGCCCCCATTGACCGCCGACTCCGAAGTTGCTCTCCAGGCGGCCCACCCAGCTCTGCTCGGCACTGGACCAGCGCTGCAAGGTATTGCCATCCATGAAGAACTGGCCGTCCTCCGCCGCTGCGTAGTCGGCCTGCTTGGTCAGCAGGTTCAGGGTTCCTCCGATGGCGTCGCTACCGTAGAGAACGGAGCCCTGGCCTTGGACGAGTTCAAAGCGGTCGATGGCGAGGCCGTCGATGGTGTTCCAGTATTCGTTCGGGCCGTCGCGGAAGAGGGAGTTGTTGAATCGCACGCCGTCGATCAGTGCGAGTGTGCGGAAGCCAGTGAAGCCTCGGAGGTAGGGCGAACCCTGGCCGTGCGAAGTCTTTTGCACCATCACGCCTGGCATCTCGCGCAAGGCCTCGGGCACGGTGCGGGCGTGACGTTGCTCGAACTGCTGGGCCGAGAGCGTCTCGACTTGGTTCGGAGTTTGGTGTGGATCGTTGTCGGAGCGAGTGGCGGTCACAACTACTTCAGCGGCGGTGGCTAAGGACTGAGGTTGAGCCGATGGTTCGCTGTTGGGTTTGGGTGAGACGGGCTCTGCGGCATTGCTGAGGGCCAATGAAAAGGCCAGGAGTGCAGTGATGAGAAGTTGGCGGTGAAGCATGACGCAGCTAGCAAAGCGCTGGGTCGCGAGCGTGCCAGTGCAGGGGGAGGTCATAGTTTGCTCCGGTAGAGGATGTGTGGCTAAATTCTGTCCATCCGGCGTGTCCCTCATGATGCGTTCGAGCGTTCATGATTTCCCACTTCTCCCTGCGCCGATCTTCACTATTACTGACCTCATCATGACTGATCATTTCCGCCGTCTGTTGTTGGCCCTCACCGTGTTTCTGGTGGCACTGAGCGTGTTCAGCCTCGTTCGCAATCGCCAGCCTGGCTATGGCTTGCTCGACTTGTTGCGGGGCAGGGGGCCGGGAGAGCAGTTTACTGCCGCCACGGGTCCGCAGTTGAGCACGGCAGATGTCGCGGGTCTGGCACGGCTCGATGAGGAATATGCCCGGCTGTGTGCTGCGGTGCTGCCTTCGGTCGTGAGCGTGAACACGAAATCTCTCGTGCAACGCCAGCGCACCTTTCGCTGGGGCATCTTTGACCTGCCGCGCATGACGGTGGAGGAGCAGGCGGGCTTGGGTTCAGGGGCCATTATCAGCAAGGAAGGGCATGTGATCACAAACTATCATGTGATCGCCGGGGCGACGGAGGTGAAGGTGGTGACGAATGACGGAAAAGAGTATTCCGCGCATGTCATCGACGGCAGTAAGGTGAGGGACATCGCGTTGATCAAGATCGACGGTGGCAAGAACGATTTCCCACCATTGAGCTTCGCAGACTCTGACAAGGTGCGGGTGGGTGAGATTGTGTTCGCCGTGGGCAATCCATTTGGCCTCAGTGGCACAGTCACTCAGGGCATCATCAGCGCTCGAAATCGCACGCTGAGCGATGGCTCGTCCCTCGATTATTTGCAGACAGACACCGTGATCAACCCCGGCAATTCAGGCGGGCCACTCGTCAATGTGCGAGGCGAGATTCTGGGCGTGAATGTGGCGATCTTCCGAGGCGATCAGAATGTGCAGGCGTGGCAGGGCGTGGGGCTAGCGGTGCCGGCCAATGAGGCGAAGCAGGTGGTGGATTCCGTGCTGGCGCTCCGTGCAGGGAAACGCGAGGCCCCGCGACAGCAGGGCTACATCGGGCTGCGAGTGTATGATCGCGCTCTTCAGCTCAACCTTCCCAATGGACAGGCCCTGGCCGCACTGCTGGTCCAGGTGGTGTATGAAGAGTCACCAGCGGCAGCGGCTGGATTACTGCCTGGCGATGTCATTCTCGAACTCAACGGCCAGCCAGTCAGTGGTGCGGAGGAGTTGCTGGGAGAAATTGCCAAGCTCAAGCCTGGCACCAAGTTCACGCTCGGCATTTATCGAAACAACCAGATCGGCCAGCTCACGGGCATCGTGGGTGCTGCGCCGACGGCTTGAGCAAAATCGTTTCCAAGGTTGCAAGACCCTGCCCTCTGGCTGAAACTCCGCGTTCCATGAAAATCCTTGTCACAGGAGGAGCCGGATTCATCGGCAGCCACACCACCGAGCGCTTGCTGCGTGAGGGACACGACGTGGCCATCCTCGATTGCTTCAACGACTACTACAACCCCGCCATCAAGCGCGCCAACGTCCGGGCCTTCGCCGACCGCGTGCAGATTTTTGAAGACGATCTTCGCGACGGAGCTGCTGTCGAGCGAGTGATCGCTACGGTCAAACCGGATGCGGTCATTCACCTTGCCGCGCGCGCAGGTGTTCGCCCGTCCATTGAGCAGCCCGAGCTTTACATCGACACCAATATCAAGGGCACCTTCTACCTTCTGGAAGCCTGCCGGAAGCATGGCTGCAAGCGCTTCGTCTTTGCTAGCAGCAGCTCGGTGTATGGCGTGAACAAGAAGATCCCCTTCGCCGAGGAGGACCCCATTCTCCAGACGATCAGTCCTTATGCGATGACCAAGATGGCGGGCGAGCAGATCTGCTCCAACTACTCGCAGCTCTACAGCATTCGCACCGTGTGCCTGCGCTTCTTCACGGTGTATGGGCCGCGCCAGAGGCCAGACCTCGCGATCTCGAAATTCACCCGCGCCATCGAAGACGGGAAGCCCATCGACAAGTATGGTGCCGGACACACGAAGCGTGATTATACCTTCATCAGCGACATCGTGGACGGCATCCTTGGAGCGTTGAACTACAACGGTGAACCGCTGTGCTCGATCTTCAATCTCGGTGGTTCACAGACCGTGAGCCTCAATGATTTGATCGCCACCATCGAAAACGCGGTGGGCAAGAAGGCCATCATCAATGAGATGCCCGAGCAGCCCGGCGATGTGCCTCTCACTTCGGCAGATGTGGCGAAGGCAACGCGCGATCTGAACTTCAAGCCCACGACTCACATCGATCAGGGCATCCCGAAATTCGTCGAGTGGTTCCGCCAGATGCGAGCCGAAGGGAACGTGGTCTGATTCACTGCTCCGGCGGCAGATCGCGCAGTTGCACGTTCTTTGGCCAGCCGAGTTTTTCAGCGGTCTTGGTGAGATAATCCCAAGGCCGCTTTTCTTTGGCATAGATGATCACCTTGGTCCGCTCGGCTGCCATGGCGGCGGCCTGCGGGATGTCCAGGTAGCGCAGCACATTGAGATAGACCGGGCCATCCATGTGCGAGGAGGAAGGTGCATTGAGATCAAGGCGGGCGATGTTGTCCTCGAACAATGACGCGTAGAGCGTGTTGACTCCCATGGTGCCACCGCTGGCCAGCCAGAGCTTCGTTTTGTCAAAGCCTGCTAGGCTGCGGACCGCCTGCACAGCACGACGAATGTCCCAGACCTGCGTGCTGTCCTTCGTCTCGCCCAGGAGATAGAATCGGCGCAGGCGCTGGGTTTGCGGTTTGGCATCGCCGGTCCAGGCCGTGAGCCCTACCCCTCGCGGAGCGATGTAGCCCATGGCCCACTTTTGCGCGGCGAACATTTTCTTCTCGGACTCAAAAGCAGCGTCATCAGGCTTCTCGGAGACAGTGCCATCGAAGAGCTTGGCAAAGCGTGAGCTGTATTCGCTAGCGAAACTTTGCCAGCCCTCCTCATCCAGCACATGCAGCGCGATGAGATCGAGTTCTTCGGGTTTCAATCCCTCCCGATGAGCGATGAAGAGGCGCAGTTGGAACGGTTCCTGGCTGGTGAAATCGTAGGCGCTCATGGTCACGCCATCTTTGCTGATAGTCTCGACCAAGCGAGTGCTCACAGCTCCGGCATTTGTGGGCCAGGCGCGGAAGGCTTTGTCCTTGAGTGCCTGCATCCAGTCATCTCGCTGATGGCTCCATTCGCCCTGGCTCGGAGGCGCGTTCGAGGTCTTCGCGAGGGGCACAAACTCGTGGTCGATCTTCGTATTGTGCTGATCGGCGGGAAGTTCGGCAAAGACCTTGAGCTGCTCGGGTTGCAGAGACTTCTTCGCGGCCTCGTCGGTGGTGGCCATGGGGTCGGCACCCTTGAGGAATCGCTCGAACCAATGAAACGCGCCCGTGTTGAGCGGCTGCAAATCCTTGTGTGGTCCCTCTGCAACTTGCAGTCCGATATTGCCCTCCTTGCCGAGCAAGTCGTAGAGGCGGCGGGTGCTTTGGTAGAGATGGAAGACGCCGTCGATGGGGAAGATCGGGTCTTTGTCCGTATTCACGATAAGCAGCGGACGAGGTGCCACGAGTGCTGCGACGCGATCAAAGTCCCAGCGGTAGGTGTTGACCATGAACATGCAATCGCAGTGACCTTCCACGCAACCATCGGCGACATGGTTTTTCATAGTCGTGATGCCAGCGGTGGGGGCTGCGGCAGCGATGCGCTCATCGAGTGCGGCGATCCACCACGAATACGCGCCACCACCACTGCGGCCGGTCACACCAAACCGTTTCGCATCCACTTCCGGGCGGGTCTCGAGGTAGTCGAGCGCCCTCATGCAGTTCCAGGCTTCGACCCCTGCGGAAGTGTAACCACGAGCCATCCACCACCACTTGTTGAGGTTGTAGGTGCCATGGTGCTCGCCTTCGATTTCACCAAGCTGAAGCGTGTCGATGATCAGACAGGCGTAGTCATGATGGGCGAACCAGATGCCATGATGATGGTAGCTCGTCTTGTTGCCAAAGCTGACCCCGTCCTTCTTCACGCCACCGTGACCGCAGACGTAGAGGATCGTGGGCAACGGCTTGTCGATCTTGCGATCCGGCAGGTAGAGGTTCGCTGTGATGTAAAGCCCGGGCATCGACTGGAAATGCAGCTTTTCCACGCGGAATCCTTCACCTTTGAGTTCGCCTGTGATGACCGGTTTCAAATCCGTGCGTGCAGGGAGAGGATCGAGCCCGAGCATCTCGCGCAGTTGGCGCCGTGCTTCGTCTTGCTGCGAGGTCCAGTCGGCTGCGGCCTTGATGGAGTCGAGCGATCCGCTGGCGCTGACTTCAGCGCTGCGCAGCTCCCAGTAGCGCTGGAGGTTTCGATTGGCAGCCGTGTCCGGCGTCTTGCCGGGATAAGGCGATGCCGCTTGGGCGCAGAGGCTGGTGAGCAGACAAACGAAAACGAGGCGCGTGGTCATGCCGACCTTACGCGCCTCGTGGAAAGCTTTTCTCAAGCTGCTGCTCTGCGCAGTTTGTTATGGAACGCTCAGAACCACCTTGGCTGAGTGATAGGGCGAGGTCAGCGCCGTGAAGCTGGCGCTAGGAAGTTCCTGAATGAGCACAAAGCCATAAGCCTTGTGAGGAGGTCCGCTGCCGTCATCGACGATCATACCGTAGAAGTAGTTGGAGCGAGTGATCAGGCTGGTGGTCGCCACCATGGGGTTCTGGTCCACGAGGGTGGTGAGTCCGCTGATGAGTCCAGTGCTGCCGGCGGTAAAGGTGATGCCACTGCTAGGGACGACGCTGAGGGTCATCTTTGCATGGCTGCCATTCGTGGCTGTAGCAGTCACCGTGGTGGGTAACACGACAGGCGCAGGGCTCCCTGCCTTGATTTCGAGTGCGGCGATGTCCAGACGGCTGGCGAGCGAAGGCATCGGATCGTCTGAGAAGGTCAGCTTGGCATTGCCAGGGCCTGCGGTGAGTCCCATTGCCAGGGTTCCCGTGGTGGGAATGGTGTAGCGGCGACCGAAGGTATTGAGGTCGAGTGGTCCGAAGCCTGTTTTGAAGTAGCGGGTCACCGCAGTCTGATTCTTCTTCGTCCATCCGAGAACGGAGGCATTCAGTTTATTGTTGTCTGTAGTGTCGATGTTAATCGAGCCGTGGACGGAGCCTGTGTTGCCATAGAGCAAGGTAAAGATCTGAAAGCTGCCCGCATCTCCCACCGGAATATTGGCGAAGGTAATCACGGAGGCGTCTGCCATTTTCAACGAGCCTGACGCGAGCCCCGTCGTGCCCACCTTGAATGCGCCGTAGCTGTAGCCTTGAGGCTTGTCATCACCAGCGACTGAGTGGGTCATGGCCATGGTATAGTTGCCGCCGAGCGCGGTGCGTTTGACGGCGTCCACCACGGGCAGCCATGCCTGGAGACCAGTGCTGCCGCCCGGAGTAAATGTGCCACTCAGATAGGTCCCATCTTCCACGGTGCCCGACAGGGAACGGGTCCCTGGGGTGATGGTGAAGATGATGCGGTAGTCCGAGATGGGGGCCTTGTTATCGATGTGGATCGTGCTCGTCTGCGGGCCCCCAGATGCGGTGGTGTTCAGAGGGCCGGTGAAGGGGTAGTAGCTCTTGCCCAGATAAATACCACCCGTGCAGACACCCGTAGCTGGGACGGTCAGGGTGATGCGCCCACCTAGATTGTCACCGAGAAGGGCACCACTGCTACGAGTGACGGGACCCTGATAGGTCCCAAGAGCCGCAAGCGTGAGTTCGCTGACAGTGAGGGTCGCTGTTTGGAATAGCACGCTTGTGCCTGCTGCGTTGGAGGCGAAAACCTTGATCGTGAAGACACCCTTGACCAAGGGACGACCACTCAAGACGCCAGTGGTGGGATTGTAGGTGAGTCCTGATGGATAGCCGCTGATGATGAACTTGGCCGGATCATTTGCCGCCGTTGCTTGCCAAGTGAAGAACTCGCTGACCATGATGGTGGAGGCGGGGAGAACAATAGGATTTACGACGGGCTTGATCAGCACGCGAAGATTGATCGGGCTAGTCTCCAGGCTTCCAGCAGTCGAATTGATCACACATGTGTAGGCACCCTCGTCGTGCGTGGCTGAGGTGCTGGGATCGACGGCCTTGATGATGGACATAGCCTTTGCGGTGTAGCCGCTGTAGTGAACTGGAACGCCAGGGGCCGAGATCGGAGTGCCGTTATACTTCCACTGATAACCCGTGATCGTTCCAAACGCCCGAGCTGTCAGTGCTGCATTCAGGCCTGCCACGACGTCTTGCGTGGTCACAGTGGTCTGGTCCACCACCACAAGATTCGCTGAATTACTCGTCACTGCTGGCAATCCCACGAGGCTTCGAATCACACAGCGGTAGTAAGTTGCATCTGTGCTCTTGATGTTGGTGATCGTTAGGGTGTCGGTCAGGGCCGAGGGATTGGTGGTGCCTGAAATAGCCGCCGTGCCTTTATACCACTGGTAAGCGAGATTGGTGCCTGTGTGGGCGACGGCGAAGGTGACGCTAGCAGTGTTGAGGGCGACGATCTGGTGGGTCGGGTGGCCGCCGAGCGGAATGCCCGGTGGCACTCGAACGGTGAGATGCACGGTGGCGCTTGGGGTGGTGCCAGCAGTGTTGCTGACATCCACGGAGTAATTGGCATCATCGGTCGCCTGAGCATTGGCGATGGTTAGCGTTGGAAGGTTAGGGGCACCGAGTGAGACGCCACCTTTTTTCCAGTCATAGGACAGGAACAGTCCTGCTGCTTTGACGCTCAGTATTGCCGTCTGGCCTTGGTTGACGGTGACGGCGACAGGTGGGGTCGTAATGACCGGCATCTTATATAGGCGAAGGATCGCAGCGAGGCTGGTCGTGGACTTGCCGCCCTCGGTGACTACCACGGAGTAGTTTGCTTCGTCAGTGCCAGTCGTGGCGAGGATGTCGTAAGTCGCGTTTGTGGCACCCAAGATGGCAGCGCCGTTCTTTTTCCACTGGAACGTTGGGGCCATGGCACTGGTGACCACCGTGAATGACGCAGGGGTGCCTTCGACTACTGTCTGACTGGAGGGCTGGGTCGTGATGACGGGGGCTAGAGGATCAGCGGTGGCGTTGCCTTTGCGCAGGGTGTGATTGCCGCGATCCAGAACGAAGAGATCGGAGCCACTGAAAGCTATATCGGTGGGATGGTAGAAGGTGGCGGCACTGTCTGCACCGTTCATATCTCCACCGTAGGGAAGGAAGTTGAGAATAGTGGTTTGGTCGGCGAGCCAAGCTTGTCCTGCGGCGGTTGTGACCACGCGGGCGGGTGTGATCTTGCGCAGACTATTGTAGTAAAGGTCGCTGACGAAGACGTTGTTGGCTGCGTCCACGGCGATTCCCACCGGTTCATGGAATCGAGCTGCGTTGCCAGTGCCGTCGATGTTACTGCGGTTGTTAGCCGTTCCCGCAAAAGTGCTAACCGAGCCCGTGCTAGTGACCTTGCGAATGGTGGCGTTGCCTCGGTCGGCGACGTAGAGGTTGCCCGTGTTATCAATGCCGATGCCTGACGGAGTGTTGAATCGTGCTGATACGCCTGAGGCGTGGTCGGTCGCACCTGCAATTCCTGCGCCACCCGCCAGAGTGCTGACCACGCCTGCGGGTGTAATCTTGCGGATCATGTGATTCTTGCTGTCCGTCACATAGAGGTTGCCTGCTGCATCCATGACCAGATCACGAGGTTCATTAAATCTCGCGGCAGCACCCGTGCCATTGGTTGCCGCCTTGAGTCCCGCCGTTCCTGCAAACGTGGTCACTACGCCATCAGGGGTAATCTTGCGGATGGTGTGGTTGCCGGTGTCGGCGACGAAGATATTACCGAGCGGATCACTGCAAGCACCTGAGGGGCTGCGGAAAAGCGCATTGATTCCATCGGTGCTGCCAGCCGTGCCCGCCGCCCCTGAAAAGGTAGTCACAGTGCCATCCATGGCCACCTTGCGGATGGTGTGGTTGAGTGTGTCTGTGATGAAGGTGTTCCCCGAGGGATCGACAGCCATGCCTTCCGGACTGTTGAACGAGGCTGCTGTGCCGATGCCATTGGCTGCCCCTGAAGGAATGCGCCCTGCGATAAAGCTCGCCACGCCCGCAGTCGTCACTTTGCGGATCGCATGAAGTCCCGTGTCAGTAACGAAAAGATTGCCCGCTGCATCGGCACAGATAGAACGAGGTGCTACCAGTTCTGCTGACAGGGTTGTTACAGCGCCAGTGGTGCTTACTTTTCGAATGCGATTGTTGCCAGAGTCAGTGACGTAGAAAAAGCCGTCACTTGCCCGGCAGATACTCGTTGGGCCTTTGACGCGAGCCGATGCTGCGGAGCCGTCAACGAAACCAGGTTGGGATAGGAAGCCCACGCGCGTGGTAACTATGCCGCTGAGCGTTACCTGACGGAGTGCGTTGTTGCCGTAGTCTGCGACCCAAAGGTTTCCAAATTGGTCAATCGCTAGGCCCGAAGGTGACGAAAACTGTGCGTTGTTGTCATCGCCATCTTCGTTGCCCTGGTTGCCAGCAGCACCAGCTACGGTGATGACGAAGCCGCTCGTAAGGTTGACAGATCGAATGATATGGTTGCCCATGTCGGCAACGTAAAGCTCGTTTCGACTGGTGCTGAGAGCTAGGCCCTGCACATTTGAAAACTTCGCATTGGCCGCCGAACCTGACGTTGATCCCCTGACTCCAACTTGGCCTGTGAAAGTGGTTACTTCTGCCCCAGGCGTGATCTTCCGAATCACAAAGTTGCCAGAGTCAGCGACGTAAAGATTACCACTGCCATCACGAGCAATGCCCACTGGATAGTTAAAGATGGCTGCTGTCCCTGTGCCATTGGCGAAACCTGCCGTGCCACTGGTGCCAGCGAAAGTGGTTGTCTCACCCGTCGTGATAACCACTTTTCGAATGCAGTGGTTGTAGGTGTCCGAGACATAAAGATTGCCTGATCCATCCGAGACGCAGCCACCAGGAAAGTGAAATTGAGCATTCGTTCCTGTTCCGTCAGCGGTGCCATGGCCAGGAGAGCCAGCGACAGTGGAGAAGGTGAATGCTTGACCTCGAACCGCAGGCTGCGAGGTCAGAGTCAAGGCGAGCACCAGGGTGGTGAGGGCGTGAAGTGGGGTTTTCATAACTAGCTGGTCGTGCGGTGAGTCAGGCGCTGAGTGAATGCATTCAACCTCAAGGGAACGGTAATAGCGATACTTTTCCCGACAGAATCTGGGTCGTGTTCAGTGTGGTGGCAGGTGAATCGCTAAGGCTGGGGAGCTTGGGAAGCTGGAAGTGACCGTAACCCCGCAGAACGTTGTCGGTATCGCGGGAAATGATGCCGTTCCATAAAACCGTCCGGGTCAATGAAAGGTTGGTGGTGGGGTCCGTGTCTGTCAGCTTGAAACTGCCGCTCATCAGTCCAGTCGAAGGGGTAATATTGATCGCGACGAATCCAGGATTGCTGGCGGGTGTTTGAGGGTCACGCACTGCTGTGGCAGAGTAGCGGAGAAGAACGTTGAGCCGTGAGGATGGGCTGGGTGCTTCTCCTTCGGAAAAGACGAGCGATGCGTTCGGCTGGTCATCCGCTGTCGGGGTCAGATCCATCACGATGGCAGATGGCGATGTGTAACGTGCCCCCGTCACCGAGAGGCCGACGGGTCCGAAGGTGCTCTGATAGCTGCGCACTGAGAATGGCTGTTGGTCTTTGAACCAGGAGAGGTTGCCGGTGCTCACGATAGCCGGGCTGCCAGGGGTGACTTTGATCGATCCAAGGGCTGAGCCCGTGTTGCTATATAGCGGTGCATAGAGGACCAGATCCCCATTGCTTCGCAGCGGCGATGACAGAATAAACTGGTTGCCATCAGCCAGACGAACGAGCCCAGAGGCAATACCAGTGCTGCCAATGGTGAAATACATGTAACCAGCTCCTTGTGGGATGTGTGCCTGCCCCACATCGCCTGGAGAAGAGAGCTGGATCGAGGCCGTGTGATAGCCGGTGTAACTCGTGAACGGCGTGCCAAGAGCATTGCGAGCTGTGAAGGTAGTGGACGCAGCACCTGCCGTGATCGTGCCCGTGACGAGTTGATTTCCTGGGTCGAAATTCATCTCCACCAGGAGTGGAGAGGTGGATGGGCGTGGAATGCTGGCCAGCGTTGTGGGTTGAGCGACGGGAAATGTCTCGAGGGTGCTGGTCAAAGCATGTGTGCTGGAGCCAAGGGTGATGCTGCCGCTGATCTTGCCAGTGGTTGCGATGGTCAGTTGAATGCGGCCACCCAGAAACGAGGTGGCATTGAGACCTGTGGCCCGATCAATGGTGCCAATGTAGCTACCACTTGTTCCTGCAGGAAGACTGAGGATCGTTAGGGGAACTGTGACGGTGGGGCCTACTCCAGCCGCATTGCTGGCGCTGATCTTGATCTGAAATGGCTGGCTGCCACTGGCAATCAAAGGGCGACCTGAGATCAGGCCCGTGATCGGATCATAAGTGAGACCCGATGGCAGGCCGGAGACGTAAAACCTTGTGGGGTTATGACCGGCATACACGGGCATCGCCATGCTTTGGCTGACGGTAAGGACATCAAAGGTGGGCGGCACTATGAAGGGCTTGGTGGTCACTCGGACGATGTTGGAGCCTGCTTCCAGGCGGCCTGATGCGTTGCTCACCACGCATCGGTAGGTGCCTGCATCTTTGCCAGTCAAGCCGGTGATCACCAGCCGATTGCTCGTGGAACCAGAGATTCGGGTGTCCGCGACAAGGTCGATTCCGTTGCGCTGCCATTGGAAGCCGAGACCATTGCCGGTGGCAGAGACGGTGAGCACGGCGGTTGCTCCTGCGAGGTAGGCCAAGGTCTTGCTCGTGGGATCGACGACGCCGAGTTCGGCGATGGCGCTTTTGACCGTGGCTGAGGGGTTCTGAGCTTGAAGTCGATACGCCCCACCGTGGCTGAGGGCCGTAGTGCTGATCGAGTAGCTCTCCTGGATGGCCTGGCTGATGGGCTTCTCATTGAACAACCACTGGCGTGTCATGGGCTCTCCTCCCGTCACCGTGGTGGAGAATGTGACTGCCGTGCCGACCACGACCAGATCACCAACAGGTGGCGAACCAAAGGTAGGAGGAAGATCGTCGTCCAAGATCGTCACGGTGATCGTGCTGCTGATCGAGGATGCTCCCAGGGCTGATCCCATTGTAAGCACCACTGTTTTGTCAGGCTCATCGACGAGGTCTGAGAGGCCCGTGAGCGTGATGGTAGCTGTCAATTGTCCTGCTCCAATCGTCACCGGCGTGGCCGAGATGCTCGCATCTGTCCCGATCAGGGCCGTGCCTGATACTTGAATCGGAACAATGACCACTCCTGGGGCAATCATCGAAAGCGAAACAGTCATCGTGTATATGCCGCCCTCCTCAGTGATGGATGCATCGCTTGTGGTAAACTGAACGGTAGGCATGGAAGCGAAGTCATGCGTGGTGATTAGCCCCGCTTCACCCATCGCAACGGCTCTCGTATCCGATAGGGCGAGGCACCGGAAGCTCGCAGCCTCGCCTTTCAGACGGACTACCCAGGTGAGACCATCGAGGCTGTTCATGACCATGCCGCGAGGGTGGAAGAATGTTCCCTCATGCCCCACGATGACAAACTCAGTTCCCGTCCACTTCGCACCGTGGATTCCAGCCTCAGGCAAGCCTGCGAACGTGGAGGTCACCGAGGTCCAGGTGACCAGATTCGACGTTGTGTAAATACTCCCATGCTGCCCTCCTGCGATGGCCGTTTGTCCATTGTAGGCAACTGCGGTGAGATCGTGAGAAGTGCCGCTCGTGCGCGCCGTCCAGGTGCCGCCGCTGAATGTCTGGATGGCACCATTCTCACCGGCGGCAATGGTTTGCGTCCCGACCGTGGCGATTGATCGAAGAGTGGGTGTGCCAGCTAGGGTGGAAGTGGACCAAGAGAGACCATTGGACGAGGCAGCCACGACACCTCGCTGCCCCACTGCAATGGCGGAACTGCCAGTCCAGGTGATGGCAAACAATGGACGCGTGGTGCCGGAAGTCTGAGCGGTCCATGCAACACCATCCGTGCTGGTCACGATGGTGCCCGCATCGCCCACAGCAATCAGCCGCGTGCCTGTCCATGCGATGCCGTTGAGCGTGGCCGGAATACCGCTGGTTTGCTCCGTCCAAGTAACTCCATCAGGAGAGGTGCGAATGGTGCCAGCGGTGCCGACGGCGACAAACTGCGTCCCTGTCCATACGCTGTCGTGAACCGACTCACGCGCTCCTGAAGAACGTTCAACCCAGGGGCCTGCCGCCACGGGGGCTGAGGTGATGATACCGTGCTCGCCAACGGCAATGATCATCCCGGCAGCCACAGCAGCGCTGGCGAATGACACCGCAGGAACGAGCGCCTGAGTGCTCCAGGTTTGGCCATCCGTAGAAATGATAGCCAGACCATCATCGCCTAGTGCGATGAACTGCCCGCCATCCCACATGATGTGGTAGAGTCGGCTGGAAGCGGGCGATGAAACCGCCTGCCAGGAAGCACCGTCCAATGAGGTCAAGACAGTTCCAGTCTCGCCCACAACAACCCATGTGGTGCCATTGTGAGCAACAGACCGAAGGGTGCGTGTGGTTCCAGAAGTTACGGGCGTCCAAACTAGCCCCGAAGATGACGTGGAGATCGCCCCTTTGCTTCCTACCGCTACCAGCAGGCTTCCATTGGAGGCGAGGCCAAACCAGTCGGATGTGTTAGAGGAGAAGACAGGAGACCAGGTGATCGCATCCGTCGAAGTGATGAAAATCCCACCTTCACCTGCGGCAACGAATCGGGCACCCGTCCAGACGATCGAGCGCAGGCTGATGGCGACTGGCGAATCTCGCTTGATCCACAGCGTGCCATCCGTCGAGGTGGCAATCGCTCCCTCGTCACCCACAGCGGCCAGGATGGAACCGTTCCAGCTCAATGCGTGGAGGGAGACGGGCAGAGGGGATGAGTGTTGAGTCCAGGTCACCGCATCAGGAGAGGTGGTGATCGCTCCCTCTTCTCCAATAGCAACCCACTGGCTGCCCGTATGCACGACAGCATTGAGATTCATCGCCACTGGCGAGGGTGCGCGAGTCTGCCATACATCACCGATGCCCAGCACGGAATGTGCCAGCCCACAGGAGAGCGCCACGACCCACACCCATGCAGGCCACAAAGGCAATGGTGATAGGATTGGGCGGGTCATGTAACGTCATACGATCATGGCTTGGCTCCGATCGTCACCAATCCCGAGAGTATGTCTGTTTTGGATTCAATGTGAGTGCTGTCAGGGAGCTTCGGCAGATTGAAAAAGCCGAAGCTGATGCCTTTTCCTGTGAGCGTTGGATGAGGGACAATGATCGCGGAGTAAGCCACTTTCCGCGTCACATTCTTGCCCGTGATCGCAGAGGTTGGATCGTCATCGACCAGGGTGAAGAAGCCGCTGAACTGGCCCAGCGCTTTGTTGAGAACGACTGTCACAGCATTGGTGGCCGGCGCTGGCACGAAGGGCACATGCGTGGTGCTGGGTATCGAGAACAATTGATTGAAGGACGACGCCAGGCCGCCGCTGCTGAAGTTGATCTGTGCATTCGTGAGCGGCGTGCCACTAGGTGCCAGCAGGCCCATGACGATGTTCGTTCCTGTGGGAGGAGTGTAGAGGGAGCCTGCTAAATCGGTAGCGTAGTTCTCCAGGGCAATTGGCGCTGCAAAGCCGCTCTTGTAGCTACGGCTGGTGGAAGCGGTGCCTTGGTTATTGCGGCTCCAGGTGAATCCCAGGCCAGTGTCCAGCGCTACGGTGTGACGGGTGTCCGCAGCAATGGTCAGACGCCCGAGAACGGAGCCCGTGTTGGCATACAGTGTTTGGAAAACGATCACCTTGCCAGTCGGGCTCAGATAACTGGAAGTCAAGTAGGCCGTGCCATCTGCCGCCTTGCCTGTCACCGTCGTAGCTCCAGCCGCAGCCACGGTGATGGAACCAAACGTGGCTCCCTGGGGGACTAGAGCAGGATCAGATGATCCGGCGGGTGCTTTGAGCGCAAAGTTGTGAAGGCCTGAGCGACCATCAACCGCGGTCGAATAGCCAGTGGCAGTGAACTTGTTCCGCCAGCCTTCGATGGTTGCGGTGCTTGTGGGAGAGGTGCTGCCAGTGGCGAGTTCCCCCACTGTTCCGGTGACGGCATGTTCGGTGACCTTTGCGCCATCAATCGTGACAGTGACATCCAGCTTGAGACTTAGTTTGCCTGCTCTGATGACAGTGGTGCTGCCTTTGAGAACGTTCTGAAGCTCACCAGTGACCGAGCCATGGCTGGCTCCCGTGCCTGTGACCAGTTGTGGTTCAAGATAAAACGCGACTGGGTAACTTGCGCCGCCCACGATCAACTTGCCAGTGGTGTATCCTACGCTGGTGGCTGTGAGATCAAGTCTGCCGCCAAGCCCTTCGTTTACACCTTTCGAACCGCTGGTTGGAGTGCTGTGCCGGGTCACGGACGCTGTGTAAGTGGAGGACAGCAGGTTGCTAAAGGCAAGGGGATGTGGCTTGATGCGGATGGTAACCGAGTGCTCGGTGCTGGAGGTGAAAGGATTGGACGCCTTGACCTTCACTGACCAGACTCCTGAAAGAGTTGGGCGACCCGAGATCTGTCCAGTCAGACGATTGTATGTCAGTCCTGGCGGAAGGCCTGTGATCGTCCACAACGTGGGGATGCGTCCAGGATCAACAATGTTGTAGCTGATCAGAGAGGTGGTGTAAGGGGCATTAACGACACCCCACTCGAGGTTGCCAGGAGTGGTCGATCCAGCTTGAGGCGCAACGATGACGACTGGTGTGTCATAGACGATCACGCTGAACGTGGATGTCTCGCTGTCTTCCGGGCTGCTTCCTGGAATAGAGGTTACGCATTGATAGGTGCCAGTCAGTGCAAAGAAAGCATCCGAGATGGTGAGGGTCTTCAGGTGGTCTCCGCCTTTGAAATAGATGTTACCCGCCGGTGAACCGTTCCAATACCACGAGTAGTTGATCGTCTGTCCAGGAGCGATTGTGATCTTCGGTGTGAGCACCAATGACTTGTTAGGTATCACGTAATGCACAGGAGCCGGGGCGACGACTTCGATCACAGAAATCTTCGCGGTGGCGGAGGTGCTGACGCCTTGGGAGGTGGCCTTGAGCAGGTAAGCGGCCGCGTCCGTGGTTTTGGCATTGGTGATGGTCAGGGAAGCCGTGGTCTTGCCCGCCATGATCACGCCATTCTTATACCACTGGTAGGTGATTGTCGGCGCACCTGTCACCTGGGCTGTGATGGTGATAGTCTCGCCGAGCTTGATTAACTGATCTTTCAGAGGTGTGGCAAAGACGGGTGCGGCAGACTCTCGCAAGGCAAGGCGGATACCCACCTTGCTGCTGATCGTGGTCTTGGCGAGTGTCTCGTGATTGTTGTTGGCCAGAGAAGTGACGGGATCAGGGAAACCTCCACCCCTCACATAACCGTTCCCAGCGATGGTCTGATTGTCTTCCGTTATCCACTCGGCGACATTGCCTCCCAAGTCATGGAGGCCTAGTTTACTGGCGACGTAGCTGCCGACGACTTTGGGTTTGGCGCTGAAGGTGGCGTCATTGTAGCGAGCGAGGGCTGTGCTCACCGTTGCACCCGTGGGATACAGATAGCCAGGGTTGAGGCCGCCACGGGCCGCCCACTCCCAACCAACGTAACTGGGCAGGTGATACCCGAGATGGCTGGTGTTGGACGAGAAAGTAAAACCCGCAGTGTTCATCTGCGTGTAACCGAACTTATTGTTCAGCGCGACTGTTGCGAGATAGGCTCCGTGCCAACTGACACAACGCACAGGCATCTTCGCCACCGTTCGGGTGGTGTAAAAGGTTTTGGTCTTCTCTTCGTAGTCGATTTCGCAGGAGGGGTTCGTGCTATCGGTAGAAGGTGTGGCGGCCATGTAGCAAAGAATTTGTCCGCTCGTTTTCGGATAGCGGACGGCAAAGCGGCTACCGACGAGGGTGACTTCCGCCACATCCATCACACGCACAGCATGATCGAGCACAGAGGCGAACTGCTCGTTGGTTAGTTCATACTTGCCCAGCCATGAGTCTGGGACGGTGACAAGCGCGCCGCCTGCGATGTTGTTGCTGAATGAAGCGGTGGCCAGACCTGCGATCCGTTTCAGCGCGATGCCGCCAAGCGTTGCTGCGCCTTCGCGAGCTGCTACGAAACGTGTGGCATTGGGGTTGCTGCTGGCCAGGCTTGGATTAGTGCCCAAGGTTACCTCGGCACCGTCACTGTAGCCGTCATTATCTGAATCTGGATTGGTGATCGATGTGGCTGGGATGCGTGCCAGTTCCTCATCGTCCTTCAATCCGTCACCATCTGTGTCGATGCGATTGACGGTGAGATTGAAGGGCTGGCTTGTCTGATTGCCATAGTCGTTGCTGACCAAAACCGTGTAAGAGTTCGCGTCGCTAAGTTCGAGGCCGGTGATGGTGAGGGTGGCGGTGTTGACGCCCGAGATGCGCGTGCCATTGGAGAGGTTCACGCCGTTCTTCTTCCACACGTAAGTGATGGTTGGAGCACCAGAGGTGGTGACTGTGAACGAAACGGAAGTGTGGAAGCTCTTTGAGATAAATTGAGCTGTAATCGGTGAGGAAATCACGGCGGGGGCATTTACGTTCACGACGGCGGCGTTGCTGGTCACGCTGCCTTGGTCGTTGCTCACTACAACGGTGTATGAACCGGCCTCCGCTGTGGTGATCGCATTGAGGTTTAGCGTCGCTGTTGTCTTACCGCTCAATATCTGTCCGTTCTTGAACCACTGGTAGGTCAGTGCGGAACCTGTTGCCACGACATCGAGAGCGACATTAGTCCCCGGATTGACGGTCGTTGTGGCGGTTGGTTGGGTGGTGATCGACGGAGCTAAGTATCCCTCTTGCACGTTCACTGCGATGGTCTGGGATGACGTGTTGCCATCGACGTCAGTTGCCGTGATGGTAAGAGAAGTGGCCCCTGGTGATGCTCCTGTAATGACCAGTTGACCGGAGGAGATGGCCGCAGTGGCGATGCCGGAATCTGGTTCAGTTGTGATGGCATAGCTCAAGACTGGCAGCGCGGTGATGGAGTCGATGGTGACCATCTTGGTGTTATCCATGCTCGATGGGGCCGTTGTGTCATTGATGGGCCAGATGGTTCCGGCACCCAGGTTGCTACCGAGTGGGGTGATTGAACTCCGAGTGCTGGAACCCGATGGCAAAAGGTTGATGGTGTAGGAACTCTGTCCCGGCAGTGCCAAGATCGAGTCGATGGTCGATGTGGTGGCCGGTGTTGATTGGAAACCAGCAACACGAGCGAAGGCGGTGAATGCACCGTTGGCGACGGGATCAAGCCCTACGTTGTCGGCGAGATTGATGAAAAAATCGTGGGTGCCGCTATTCGGGTCAGACCCCTTCGCGAGTGAGATCATGCCCCGAGTGTTGGAGATCCCTGGCTCATTGAGAGGTGATGTGCGGCGATTGACTTCGTCAAAGTAGTCCGCGCCCCCGGAATTGGGTTTGTATCCGCCCCCTTGCAGCACGAAACCGGGAGAATTGCGGTGGAAGACAGAGCCGTTGTAGTCCCCTGCGTTGACGTATGCCATGAAATTGGCCACCGTTAGAGGAGTGAGTGTGGGGTAGAGCACGATATCGATATTCCCCTTATTGGTCGCCATCCGGACGGCTTGTTCCGTGTCGGGATCTGAGAACATCTCTGTCAGCGGGATCGAGGCCGTGCTTGACGGTGCCATCGTCCGAGAGGCGAACTCCTTGGGTTTCAGCGGTGCTGATTGTGGAGTCAGCACACGAAGAGCGAGGGTGCTCGTGGCGGTCCAGCCATCGCTGAATGTCGCGGTCATCGGACAGTTGAAGAGGCCGCTCACTGTGGGCGTTCCAGTCACTTGCGCTGTGGCTGGGTTGAATGTAAGCCCATCGGGCAAGCCGGTGATATTGGCGCTAGTGCGAGTCGCATTGCCCGATGTTGTCGTCAGTTGATAGGTCGCGATGGCGGTCCCTTTCACGGCGGGATGGTAGGGCGCACTGCTGATCCCATTCTTGAGTGTGATGGTCACCGCATTGGAGTCTGTGGTGGTGCTAATGATGTTGTCGTTCTCAGAGTAAAATCCGATCACCTTGAACTCATAGGTGGCACCTGGGTCGCTGACGGTGAAGGTGGTGCTCGTTGAATTGGCAGCGAGATCCGAAACCGTGCTGAACGTGCTCGTGGAACCTGAACGTCCGAGAACTCGGTAGCCCGTTTCGCGCTGTGATTTGTCCTGCCAGGTGAGTGTGATAGCCTCGGATGCTGCTGCTGCGTTGGCCGTTGAGGTTACCTGAAGATTCTCTGGTGGGTTAAACTTGGTGCTGACCGTGATTTCGTTAGCGCTGGGCACCTTGATGTAGTTTGCAGCGCTTGGAGAGGCCAGGATTCGGTTAGATGCCGGATTATAGACATTGGTGACACGCCAAATCAGAGGATAGCCGGGAATCAACAGGCCAGGGAGAGCCGTCTTGGTGAGATTGATCGTCTGGACATTTGGGTTGGCGATCTCGCCAATCTGAAAAGCGAGTCCTGTCGGTTCCTTCCATTCGAGCAGGTAGCCTTGCTCGGCGTTTGAGTTGTCCAGCCAGTCAAGACGGATGGTTTCTTCGTCCACGGGAGTGGCAGTGAATCCAGTGGGTGCTTTGAGTGCGGGAATCGTGAAGGTTACTTCGTTGGACAGCGCGGACGTGGCTTGAACTGGCGTTCCCGCAAAGGCGGCAATCTTCATGTTGTAGGTCACTCCGGGCTCAAGACCGCTGGTGGCGACGGTAGTGGAGCCAACCGTCGTGGTTTTGTATAGAAACGCGGTGTTGCTGATCGTGTAATCGTTCAGATTCAGAGGGAAACGCTGTGAATCATACGTGCTGGGGTAGGCCGCGTCGGTCGATTTCTTGATCAGGAAGAGATAGCCATCTTCACGATCCGTGTTGTCGTTGAATGTGATTCGAATGTTCCCGTCATCAGGAAAGTTCTGGCCGTTGCGGTTAAGATTTGGAATCGCGACGTTTAGTCCAGAAGGCGCT
>CAUJJC010000050.1 GCA_963204975.1 Verrucomicrobiota bacterium
AGGGAGACAATCCATAAACACCTGTCGTCGTCGGGCGCAGTCCGAGCAGCAGACTGGTGCGCGAGGGATTGCACAGCGGCATGTTGCAGTGCGCATTGAGGAAGGTGGTGCCGCGCGCGGCGAGCGCGTCGAGGTTCGGCGTCTTCGCCATCGGATGACCACCAATGTGTCCAATCCAATCGTTCTGATCGTCGATGGCGATGAATAGCACATTCGGGCGATTCGCCGCGAAGAGCGCGGTGCTCAGAGTCAGGAAGGCAAGAGTGAGGAGCTTGAGTTTCATGGTGAGTGATCAGTTGGAAGTGTCGATGCCAGGAGAGCGAAGGCCGCTGCCTTTGATGGATTGAAGCGAGTCGCCAAGGTCTTGGCGCGCAACTTCGGCGAGAGCGCTGAGTCGTTGCACCACGTCAGGATGCTCGGCGGCAACGTTCTTCGTCTCACCTGGATCGGTGTCGAGATTGAAGAGCGAGAGTTCGAGCTGCTCGATGCGATAGCCGTGTCGTGTCGCGATGCCTTCGACGCCGGATTGAGTGATGCTGGTCGGCGCTAGCTTGCCAAAGTTCGATGGCTTGCCTCCGCGCCCAGGCTCCGCAGCCACGGTGATGTAGGGATGTGCGAAGTGCAGCTTCCACTTGCCGCTGCGAATGGCTTGCAAGGCGGTGCCCGAGTAGAAGAACAGCGCTTCATGTGACGGGCGCGCGTCCTTCTCACCGAAAATCAATCCTTTGGCCGAGAGTCCGTCGATCTTCCGTGTGGATGTTTTGCCTCCGACGATCTCGGTCAGCGTGGGCAGCCAGTCGATGCCCATGAACGGCTCATCACAAACGCGAGCACTCGGCACATGCCCAGGCCAGCGCACGAGGCACGGCACGCGCACACCGCCTTCGAAGGTGGTGAGCTTGCCTTCGCGCAGCGGCTTCGCCGAGCCTGCGTGCTCGCCATACGAGAGGAAGGGGCCGTTGTCCGAGATGAAGACGACGAGCGTGCGCTCCTCGAGCTTCAGTCGCTTCAAGGTGCTGAGCACTTCGCCGACCGACCAGTCCAGTTCTTCCATCACATCACCGTAAAGCCCGAGTGCGGAGCGCCCCTTGAACTTCTCGGACGCAAAGATCGGCACATGCGGCATGACGTGCGGCAGGTAGAGAAAAAACGGGCGCTCCGCATTGCGCTCGATGAACTGCACCGCACGCTGTGTGAAGCGACTGGTGAACAAGGCTTGGTCGGGATCATGCTCGATGATTTTCTCCCCATCGTAAAACGGCAGCGGCGGCATTTCAGCAGCGAGAGAGGGATGATACTTCGAGTTATCATTCGAGTAAGGAATGCCTAGCCACTCATCGAAGCCGTGACGTGTTGGATTGAACTTCAATCGCGTGCCCAGATGCCATTTGCCCATGCCTGCCGTCGCATAGCCGCGCGCCTTCAGCATTTCCGGCAGCAACCACTCTTCATCCGCCACGCCATCACGACTCGTGTGATTGTAAGCACCCTGCATCCCGATGCGATTCGGGTAGCAACCGGTCATCAACGCCGCACGCGAGGCCGTGCAAACCGCCTGCGCCACGTAGAAGTTCGTGAACCGCGTGCCCTCGGCGGCGAGTCGATCAAGGTTAGGCGTTTCGAATCCCTTTGCACCCTGCGCGCCGAAGTCGGCATAGCCCATGTCATCGGCGACGATGAAGACGATGTTCGGCGTCTCAGCAGTGAGCAGAAGCGGAAGCAGAGCGGTAAATAGCAACAGTGATTTCACGGGCAGATGAGTTTCACATTGGGGAAATGTTTGCGGTAGCGCGAAGGATCGCGAGTGAGGATGCGATGACCTTCAACCTCAGCGTGTGCGCCGATGAAAAAATCAGGCAGAGGAGCCGTCCGCGTGCCGCCTGCCTTCCGGTAGGCTAGAAAAGCTCGTGACGCTGGAAACGCTGCGGCATAGGGCAGTGGGAGCCGCTTGAAGGTGGTTGGGGGCACCAGATTCACGTCCAGCTCCTTCTCACTCGTGTAGCCCGGTGCCAGTTCGGAGTAGATGATGGGATTGATTGCGGCCTCGCGTGCATTGATGAGCGGCGCGAGCTGCGACATCGACCAGGAGAACCACTTCGGATCACGCGTGGCGACGTCAAGCAGGACGTTGGCGTCAATGAGCACCATGGGATCAGCCCTCACCGCGTGTCATCGCCATGATCTTGTCCGTGCTCAGCCCGGCAGTGCTCGAGCCCGCCGCGTGAACGAGCCACGTATCAAAGGCGGTGGCATTCTTGCGGGTGCGCTTGCGCGCCTTGACGCGGAGACCGCCAGCTTCCGGCTCGAACTCGACCTCGGTTCCTGGATGCAGCCCGTAGCGCTCCCTGAGAGCGAGCGGCACCGTGATCTGGCCTTTGATGGTGACTTTCATGAGGAAGTAATACTCCGCCCGGTTTTACTCGTCAATTTCCGCCACTCACTTCTTTCCCTTGCCTTTCCCTTTGCCCTTGCCGCCTTTGTTTTGGGGCTGATTGGCAAGGGTCTTCTTCACGAGAGCGGTGAACTCATCCGTTTGTTTTTGCCAGACCTGTTCGAGTTCCTTCACCTTGTCGGGCATCTGCGTGGCGAGGTTGTTTTGCTCGGCGCGATCAGTTTTGAGATCGTAGAGTTCCCAGGGATCGCCTTGGGCAGCGACGAGCTTGTAGTCGCCGACGCGCACGGCGCGGTTGTCTTCGTGCAACCACCAGAGGCTGTCGCGGGCGATGGTTTCATCTTTGGCAAAGGCAGGCACGAGACTTTTTCCGGGCGCGGGCGGAATGGGCTCGCCTTTCCACTCCATGGGCTTTTGGATGCCTGCGAGTTCGAGCACGGTGGGCACGATGTCTATGACGTGCGCAGGCGTGTGGCGCAGTTCATTCTTCGCGCTGATGCCCGCAGGCCAATGGGCGATGAGCGGCGTGCTGATGCCGCCTTCATGCACCCAGGTTTTGTGGCGGCGATGCGGTGTGTTGCACGCGCTGGAGAAGCCGGGTCCGAGGCAGAGATACGTCGCGGCGCTGCCGGGATCGGCCTTCGGATCATGGCCACCGTTGCGCACCATGATCTCCGCGCTCGCGCCATTGTCGGAGGCGAAGAAGATGATCGTGTTGTCGAAGGCGTTCATCGCCTTGAGCTGCGCGATGATGCGGCCGATCTCCTG
The DNA here is from genome assembly GCA_963204975.1 of Verrucomicrobiota bacterium. GTDB lineage: Bacteria > Verrucomicrobiota > Verrucomicrobiia > Verrucomicrobiales > Verrucomicrobiaceae > JAEUHN01. Next base: position 3,161 of record CAUJJC010000050.1, read on the forward strand.
GTCCATGCGATCCACCATCGCCGCGTGGATCGCCATTTTCGTTGCCTGGAAACGACGCTGCTCCTCGGTCAGCTCGCTCCACGGCAGTGGACGATTCACTTCACCGGAGCCGAGCTTCTCCATCGCATCGGGGAAGGCATACGGAGGACCGACATCAGGCTCCAGTGCTGAGAGCGTGGTGTTCGTGATGCCCATCTCTTTTTGCTTCGCGAAACGTGCTGCGCGCATGGCTTCCCAGCCAGCGAGATACTTGTCCCTATACTTCGCGATGTCCTCGGGCAAGGCGTGCAGCGGGAAGTGTGGCGCGATAAAAGGGATGTAGTGGAAGAAGGGCTTGTCCTTGAAGTTCACGGCGTGATCCTTCAGGCATTTGATCGCGTGATCTGCCGTGGCGATGGTGGCATAGTAGCCCTTCTCGTCAGCGGGCGGCTTCACTGCCACATCGTCGATCGAGTTCCCAGCGGAGGTGAAGAAGTTGCCCTGGTTCTTCATGTCTAGCGAGCGGTCGAAACCGCCGTCGAGCACTTTGCCGTCGATGTGCCACTTGCCGCTGTGGTAGCAGCGATAGCCTGCGGGCTTGAGAAAATCAGGAAGCAACCTCGCCCATGGCTGACGCACGCCCTGGCCTCCACCACCAACACCCGGCAAAGCATCGCGATGAATTTGTTGTGCGTAGTAGCCGGTCATCAGCGCGCCGCGTGTGGGCCAGCATCGGGCGGTGTTGTAGAACTGCGTGAAGCGCAGGCCGTTTTTGGCTAGTGAGTCGAGGTTCGGCGTGGCGATATCGCCGCCATAGCTGCCAATGTCCGAGTAGCCGAGGTCATCCGCGAGGATGAAGACGACGTTGGGTTTCGCTGCGTAGGATGGGAGCCCGATGGCGAGAGTCGAAAGAAGGAGAGTGCAGAGCCGGAGTTTCATGAGGGGCGTTAGTTAGCCTTGGCCTTGCCTTTGCCCTTTCCTTTGGCGGCTTTCGGCGCGGGCTTGGGAGGTTCGGGGAGATTGTCGCCGGGCTGGTTGGAAAAACGGAAGGGGTCATCCAGACGACGCATTTCAGCGAGGAGCAAGGCCTGCATTTCGGCTAGCTTGGCCGCGTGCTTGAGATCGTTAGCGAGATTGGTCTGCATCGCGTCGGACTTGCTATGTTGCTGAAGAAACTCCTCGGGATTGGCGGCCAGGTTGAAGAGCTGAGTCTCGCTGATTTTGCGATCTGGGGCCTCGTATCGAATCAGCTTCCAGTCGCCTTGTTTCACGCATCTCATGCCTGGCTTGCTGCCGCCAGAATAGGCACCGTAGAGCACATCACGAGTAGTGGTGCGCGCGCCTTGGAGCACGGGCTTGAAGCTCAGACCTTCATTCGTTTCAGGTGCCTGAATGTCGGCGAGATCGCAGAGCGTGGCAAGCACGTCGAGCAGGTAGATGTTGCCCTCCACCCGGCTGCCGGGCTTGATCCCTGGTCCTTTCACGATGAAAGGCACACGCCAGGTGTGCTGATAGAGATTTTGTTTTCCCATCAGGCCGTGGCGACCAATCGAGATACCGTGATCCGCCGTGTAGAAGATGTAGGTATTGTCGAGTTCGCCCGCGTCCTCCAGGCGCTTGAGGACGCGGCCCAGTTGGATGTCGATGTTCTCGCTACAAGCGAACTCACGACCGAGTTCGTTGCGAATGCTCGCTTCGTCGCGGTTCTTCCAGACGCCACTCACGTCGATCTCGTCGCGCACATCGGAGTGTGTGGTGTCGAAGGGGTGGGCGCTGAGATAGTTCGAGGGCAGGGCAGGTTGCTGCGAGTGCAGCGAAGGCAGAGTCGCCGGGTCAGCGTGGTTAGTGGCTCCGTATTTGGCCAGCAGCTCCGGCTTGCCATCGCGGGTGTCGTGGGGATGCGAAAAGCCGAAGTAGATGAGGAAGGGTTTCGAGTCCTTGCTGGTCGTGCGGTCGTCGAGGTAGTCGATCACGCGGTCGGCGTGCCAGGCGCTGCCAGATTCATCGGTGCCGCCGCGTTTCGACGCATCATGACGAACGGTGAAGAGTTTGTTTGCGGCCTCGTAGCTGTTGCCTTGCTTGCAGGTGCGCATCGTGGCGTAGCCTGCGCGGTTGAAGACCGCTGGGATGGTGTTCTGCTCGAGGTTGGGAGGGCTGGTTTTGCCTGCCCAGGGCGAGACGGGTAGATGCCACACCGTTCGTCCGCTCATGATCATGTGGCGTGAAGGAGTGCATACGGCACCGAGCGATGCGCCCATGTGGTAAGCCCCTTCGAAAACCATGCCTTGAGCGGCGAGACGGTCGATGTTGGGCGTCTGCAACTCGGACTTGGGATTATACACTTTGAGGTCCATGGGCGATTGGTCATCGACGAGGATGAAGAGCAGGTTCGGACGCTTCTCGGCGGCGAAGGACGAGAGCACGGTGATGAGCGAAAGGAGCAGAGCGAGGCGCATGGCGGAGTGCAGGTTTACGGTTTGAAGGTGATCCACAACGGCGAGGACCAGGCCATGGTGCCATCGGTTTGCTCAATGCGGAGGTAATAGCGGTTTTCGCCACTCACGGGCGAAGCATCCGTCCACGTCTCACTGGCTGACTTCGACTTGGGTTCGAAGGTGTGCAGATCGCTTTCGTTGCGCACGATGGTGATGCGTTTGATCGGTGCGGTGCCTTCGATGTGAAGGTTGAGCACTGGCCTGTCATGCGTCTCAAAGACCTCGCCCATGAGGTGGTCTTTGCTACTGAGTTCGACGAAGATTTTGTCCGTGGCCGCACAGGTGCGACGGGCCTTGAATCCGGCGATGATGCCCTCGCGCGTGAAGTTCTCCACATACACGCCGCCGAATGAGGTGTGGGTGGCAATGTGATCGCTGGAGGCGAAGACGCTGAGCTTGTGGCCAACGGCGAGGGCTTTCTGATACACCCCATTGTTGTAGCCCTGAGGCTGCTTGTAGCCGGAGTCGAAATCCGTGATCACACCAGGAGGCATCGGGTGATTGCCAATGGATTGATTCGCGGGCGTGTAGGGCTCGCCCTGGCGAAGGCCGACCGTGGGCTGCGGCAATCCGAGACCCTCGTAGCTCACGCGTGCGCCTTGGAAAATCTCGACGGTGTTTTCAAAGGTGTTGTCGATACCCTTTTCATACTTGGTCCAGTCCGTGCCCATGCCAGTGGCACCTGTGTGACTGATGATGGCGCACGGATGATCATAGCGCTTGAGGACATCCCACAACTCGGATGGCTGGATCTGCATCAAACCGGGGCCGATGGGCAGCTTCTCCTGCCAGATGGACGCGCGGTAGTTCTGGCGCTGAATGTAAACGATGGGTCCACCGCGATGGGCGAAGACGATATTGCGATGGCCCCAGGGAAAGACTTGTTCGCGTTCGTAGGCGTAGAGCGAAGCGAACTCTCCGGGCGCGTGGAAGACATCCACCTGGCGCTGCGTGTGCCACCATTCATAGAGCGCGTAAACCTTGCCGATGTCGGTGTGGTCCGAGGTGCCAAGGAAGTCGAGGCCCGCCATGTCGTAAGCATAACGATAAGCCTCCAGCACGCATCCGTCGAAGCCCGTGCGGCAGTTCGAGATGTCCGTGTGCCGATGCAGATCGCCCCAGACCAGGCGGTAGGTCTTGCCGCCGATCGTCCTGGTATGATGCTCCGTGAGCGGGCGTGGGGGCGTGGGCTCGTTGAAGTATGGTTTCGGTGCGGGAGCATGAGCGATGGATGCCTCGGGCTCGGGAGGAAGAAGCGGCAGTTCGGCATCGGTTTTCACGAGGCCGACATACACACCCGCGATGCCGCTTTGCTTCGTGGTGCGCAGGTCTGATGGCCAGGTGGCCCACAGTCCACCGCGAGGCCCGAGGAACATTTCTTGATGGCGATCCTGTCCCATCGTGCTGTCGGGCAAAGCAGCAGGCTCTGACCACTCGCGGGACTCGGGCTTGAACCGGATCATCGCACCGCGCCACAAAGCTCCTGCGAAGTAGCGATAGCTGAGCCACACCACGCCTTCACGCACGCAGACGGAAGGCACGTTCACAGCAAAACCAGGACTGGGATCAGGCGCGGGCGTGGGCCTGCCTTTGTCGGGCACAGGCACCTCGGTGAAGGTGGTCTTTGCGATGTCATAGCGACCGAGCAGGAGCCTTTTGTGCGCATTGAAGCCGAGATCATTTTCATGCCCGCGAGAGTCCTGCCCCCATTGTTCGCGACCTCGCTCCGCAGCGATCCAGAGCCCGCCTATGCCATCGCTGGAGATCGAGGCGCGGGCTTCATACTCGGGCGTTGCGAGCAGCACTCGATCCTCCACTAGGCCCTCAGCAGTGACCGAGGCGAGGCGGAGGTTAAACTCACTGCCTTCTGAGCTGTCATAGACGATCCACGCCTTGCCCTCGGCAAAGGCGAGCCGTGGCTCCCAGTTGCCTCCGCTCTTGGTCTGGGAGACGCGAATGGGATCGCTCCACTTCGAAGAGTGGGGTGAGTAATGCCTTGTCCAGATGCGAGAGGCACCGGGGCGGACTTCTTGCCACGTCACCCACACTCGTCCCGAAGCATCCGTGGCTGCATCGGCGAAGCTGTTGCCTGCGTCCGATGTGGTAGCGAGTTCCACTTCATCCTCCAGCTTGCCTTTGATGAATCGGCGAGCCCGCAGGGTGACCACGTCTTTCGCATTCACCTGTCCCCAGAAGCACCACACACCGCTCGCGCCGTCGGCTGCAATGGCTGGCTGATGTAGCACGCCTGGCTGTGAGACGGCGGTCTGGTGCTTCAGCACGGCGGCTTCACGTTTCGCCAAATGCAGCACATCCGCCTGACCATCGTGCTCGATGTAAGTCATCCAAACACCCGTCGCCTCGTCCACGCAGAGGTCAGGGAAGTCGCGGTGCTTCACGGGGTCTTTGATCGAAAACAGACCCGCCAGCGGCATCGTGAGACGAGGAGGAACGGCACGAGCGCCTGCCTTCGCCTTGCCTTTGCCCTTGGCTTTCGCCTTCGGGATTGGTTCTGGTGCCTGGGCAAAGGCAAGCGTGGTAGAGACCAGGAGCAGCAGGGCAGGGAGGAGCTTCATCGTGCTCGATAACGAAGGCCGCCGCAGATGCTTGTCACTCATCTGCGTTCGCTCGCCTGCGAGGAGGGACGCGGGCGATGCTGGGCGAAGGTCTTTTGATGATGGCGCATGATGTCATCGCCTTTCACGTCGTAGCTTCCAGAGTCCGTGTGCGGCACATCGGGGATGGAGAGGAATTCGTGGGCGATGCCCAGTTCCTTCAAGTAAGCCGAGTATTTCAGATTGAACTCATAGTTGAAGCACTTCGTGCCGTCCCAGATCAGGACGTTCAGTGCCGGTTTGTCAGTGCGCGTGACGTAGGCCTTCGCGAGATCCCAGGTATTGTAGCCGAGGGGCAGGAAACGCAGGCTCGGTGACTCGTAGCCATCGTTGTCCTGAATCGTCTTTTCGGGTCCATAGCCTGAGCCTCCTGGTGCTACGGACAGGAACAAATGGGGGTGCTTGAACATGATGCGTGTGGTGCCGCGACCGCCTTGCGAATAGCCCTCCAACGCCCGGCCTTCGCGAGTGCCCCAGGTGCGATACGTTGCGTCAATGTGGGGGATCAGTTCCGTCACGAAGATCGTCTCGCCCAACGCATTCTTCCGGTCTGGCATGTCATACCAACTGACCGGACCGCCATTGGGGAAGACATAGATCGTCGGCTTGATCGTGCCCTTGGTGATCGCGGCATCGACGTAGCCCGCGATACGCACGGCCTTGCTCTCGCCGCCCGGTCTTCCACCGTGCAAATGATAAACAACGGGATAGCGATCCGTGCCCGATTCATAACCCGGCGGCAAGTAGATGTAGTAACCCACATCAATGCCCATGGAGGGACTCTTGAACGTTGAGTGCTTCGCTGTCGGCGGCAGAATCTTCTTCGCCCATTCAGCGTTTTGCAGTGGCGACACCCACGAGAACGGAAGCGCATCAGCAGCCTTGGCCTTCTTGGCTTGCTGAGAAAATATCGTTCCGGCAAAGGTGAGCAGGATCAGCAGGGAAAGACGGATCATGGTGAGCAGGTTTGTGTTGGGTCGGATTCGGGGTGAGCGGAGAATCACTTCGCCTTGGTTTTGCCTTTCTTCATTCGCTTCGGCGCACCCGCACCCTCGTCAGCGGGACCGCGTTTCTGGAACTCTTCATCGAGGGCCAAAGGCCGGGCGGTGTTGAACTGGTCGAGCGCGACCTGGAGCTTTGCCTTGGCTTCGGACTCGACGCTGGTGAGCGCGCTTGAGTTCATCGCTTTGGTCTCCCACGGATCGGCGGACAAGTCATAGAACTCGCCAGTGCGGTAGAGCTTGTAGCCATAATTGAAGACCGACTCGCGCACCGTCATGTCCCGGCTCTGACGCGGTGAATACCACATGTAGATCGAGTCTCGTGGAGTGCCGCGTTCGCCACGCAACTGCGGTAGAAAGCTGACGCCATCCACGCCCTGCGGCACCACGATGTCCGCCGCCTGGCAGATCGTGGGCAGGAAGTCCGCACAACTGATGAGGTCCTGGTTCACACGGCCCTGCTTCATCACGGCAGGCCAGCTCGCGATGAAGGGAACGTGGTGCCCATTCTGCACGGTGGAGCCCTTGCCGCCCTTGTAGTCGCTGCCTTTGAATCGGCTGGTGATGCCCTTGTTTGTGCCGTTGTCACCGAGGAACAGCAGCAACGTGTTGTCGCGGATGCCCAGTTCGCCCAGCTTTGCATCGAGCACACCGATCATCTTGTCCATGTAGGCCACCATGTCAGCGAAGTGCTTGTCGTCTTGCTGGGCCTTCTCGCTGTTCGTTTTCGGATTCCATTCCGGGCTGTCCGGCGTGGGCTGGAACGGGTTGTGCGTCAGCATGAACGGGTAGTAGAGGAAGAAGGGCTTCGCCTTATTCCGCGTGATGAAATCGAGTGCAAAATCATTGATCACCTTTGGTCCATAACTGCCCTCGGGATACTGCTTCTCCACGCCATTGAGTTCGAGGCCCGCATTGGCATAACGTGGTGGGCGACGGGTGTGCTGCCAGAGCAGGGACTCATCGAATCCAAAGTGCTGCGGCGAATCCACCTCGCGTCCGAGCTGCCACTTGCCGCACACCGCGGTCGCGTAGCCAGCGTTCTTGAACAACGTGCCAAAGGTGGTCTCCGAGCGCAGCAGGGTGCCGAAGTTGATGTAGTTGCGCACGTTGTATCGACCCGTCATGAGCTGCACGCGAGTGGGTGTGCACAACGGCTGCGCATGGCAGTGCTCAAACCGCATCCCGGTGGCGGCAAGGCGATCAAGGTTCGGAGTCTGGTAGGACTCGCCACCATTGGCGGAGACGCATTCGTAACCAAAGTCATCCGCCATCATGAGGATGATGTTGCACGGCGCAGCGAGTGCCGACTGCGCGAGAACGAGTGAGGCAAGAAGAAGCGTGAGGCGCATGGGAAGGGCGGTGAATAGTGTGATCAAGGCAGCAGCGTGAGCGTGATCCGCCTCACGTCCATCACCGAGGCTCCCGGGATCTCCAGCGCGCGCAGCGTAAGTGGTCCTTGACCAGCAGGCAGCGTCATCTCGCCCAGCTTCAGCGTGTGGAAATCCTTCATCGTGCTCTCGCCCGAGGGGCGGGGAAGGGTGTCTTGATTAGCGTAGAGCGGCGGGTCCCAGCCAGGCTCCACCTTGCCTGTCAGGCGGGCCTCTTTGAAGCTCAACTCAATGGTGGATCCCGCATCGGGCACCTTGCAGGTGTAGTCCACGGTCACTTCATATCGTCCAGCGGTGTGGACGTCGATCAGCCACACCATGCTATCGTCCTTGCTCGTCCAGTTGACGAAGTAGGAACTGTTTGGCGCGCTGCTGCTGCGCTGCACACCTCCGCGAGGTTCGCCGTCACGAGCAGGCAGCATCGTGATGGGGAACTCACGATAGCCCACCGTGAAGGCGCGCGCATCGACTGCGTTCCCGCCGCCCTTCTTCTTGTCGCCCTTGGCCTTGCCTTTGCCTGCGGCCTTGGGTGTTGCTTCCACGTCGCCGAACATCTCCTTGCGCCACGCACTCACGGCTTCGGTGAGCTTGGCCACGAGGGCAGGCTCCTGGTCGTTGATCGGCTTGGTCTGGCCAGGATCAGCGATCATGTCATAAAGCTGACCCACGCTGTCGAGACGATGCTTCTGGGTGCGCACGCTGACGTTTCCTGCCCAGGTGGAGAAGATCATGCGCTCGTTCCATTCCGTCTTTTCCTTCATCAGCAGCGGGCTCAGGTCACGTCCGTCGAGAGGCTTGTCACCTGCGCGCTTGATGCCTGCCAGTGAGGTCAGCGTGGGCAGCAAATCAATCGCTCCGCTGATCTCGCTGACGGTGTGGCCTGCAGGCAGCTTGCTGGGCCAGCGGATGTAGCACACCGAGCGCACACCGGCTTCGTCCGTGGTGCCCTTCTTGCCCTTCATACCGCCGGTCCAGCGATGGCTGTTGGGACCGTTGTCGGAGAAGTAAACAACGATGGTGTTGTCCTCGATGCCATGCTGCTTCAGGCGTGCGAGCACGCGACCCACATTCATGTCCTGGTTGGCGAGCATGGCATGGGCACAGCGAGTTTCGTTCTCCACTTCCTGGTCGGCCTGGGTGGCGCGTTGGGTGACGGGCTTGTCCTTGAACTGGCTCCACATGTCATGCGGCGCTGCCCATGGTGAGTGAGGTGTGGTGAAGGGAATGTAGCAGAGGAAGGGCTTGTCCTTGTGCTTGTCGATAAAGCCGAGGGCCTTCTCGGTGCAGACGTTCACGATGTAGCCCTGCGTGCGGATCATGTGCCCTTCATCTTCCAGCGGCGCATCGAAGTATTCACCCCAGTGGCCCGAACTGTGGCCGAAGTAGGTGTCGAACCCGCGAGCCATCGGATGGTAGGGCCACTGGCTGCCATTGTGCCACTTCCCAAACGCACCTGTGGCATAACCCGCCGCCTTGAAGCTGTCGGCGATGGTCTTCTCACTCAGATCGAGACGCTCCTGGCCCGTGGATACCCCACGCACGCCGCCACGCGGATGGTAGCGACCAGTGAGGAACTCAGCACGAGTCGGTGAGCACACAGGGCACACGTAGAAGCGATCCATTGATACGCCGTCCTTGGCGATGGAATCAATGCTTGGCGTTTGAGCCAGACGGTTGCCTGATTGTCCGTAATCGCCCCAGCCGGCATCGTCAGCGAGGAAGACGACCACATTGGGCGTCGCCGCAGGCAGGGGTGAAAGGATCGCAAGCGAAGCAAAGGCGAGGAGAAGGAAGCGCATCATGAGGTGAGGTGGACCGACCCGTGCTAACGCGGCGGACTCCCCGGATCATTCCGCTTTTGCTGAGCCTGAGGGCAACACCTGCACACGGGCATCCTTCGCTGCTAGCGCGATCAAATCCGGTGCCTGGGGATCATTCATCAATGTCTGCCTCAGCAACGCGAGCGCGTAATGCTGGTAGATGCCGTGACGCGCCGGATCGGTCTTCCCACAGAACATCTCGGCGAGGTGACTGGTGGGCATCTCGGGATCGCAATGCGTCGAGCCACGAATGCGCAGGGCCTTCAGCGATGGGAAAGCATTCAACCAGGGCACTGCATTCCCATGACGATTCCAGGCACCAGGCTCTGCAAGCAGCATCAAGCCGGGAATCTTCAGGCGCTTCACCGCACGCAAGCCGTGATCACCGAAATCCACGGGATCAAGCCCCACCCAGCAGCGCACGCGAGGTTCGCGCACGGCCGCAAGCAGGGTGGCAAAACCACCCGCCGAATGCCCGATGAGACCCACCTCGCCGTTCGGTCGTGGTTGCAAGGTTCGCTCCGGTTCATGAGCCCAGCGAATGAGGTCTTCGATGGCCCGGGCATTGCGGCCATGATCAGCGAACGAAGGAAGATTCGGCACCAGAGCGATCATGCCGTGCAAGGCGACGGCGTTTCCCCACTCGGCCATCACACGGCGGTGGCGGCTGAACCCATGTGATACGATCACCACGGGTGCACCTTCGAGCTTGGTCGCTGGCAGATACACATCCACCGGCACGGTCTCGCCTTGCAGGGAGATCTTCTCCGTGTGCTTCGTCACGCCCTGCGGCACGGGCATGGGAGGCACTCGATTGGCTCCATCGGCTACGTAAAGACCGAACATTAAGGTTACGACCAACAAAGCCGCGATGATCCATTTTCTTCGGCGGGAGGGACTGCTGACTGACATGAGGTTTACTGACCTTTCTTTTTGCTTTTGCCTTTCTTTCCATCGCCACCATTCAGCGGCCAGGGCCTCACGCCGACTCGCTTGGCCCATGCCTCCCATTGCGATGCCATCGCCTTCACGCGATCCGGCTGAGCCGCTGCGAGGTCGTGCATCTCCGTGCGGTCGGTCGGAATGTGATAGAGTTCCCACGCCTTCGGATGCATGGAGACGAGCTTCCACTCACCGATGCGGATGGCGCGATTACCTTCGTGTTCCCAGAAGATCGGCTGCGTGCGTGCCAGCGACTTGCCTTCGAAGGCGGGCGCGAGGCTGATCCCCTCCATGGGCTGGATGGCTTTGCCTTTAAACTCGGTGGGATACGAGGCACCTGCGAGGTCCACGCAGGTGGCCATGAGGTCAATGAGGTGAGCGGGTTGGGCATCAAGTTTGCCGTGGCGTTCGTCAGCGATGCCCTTC